>JAISGC010000077.1 GCA_031263295.1 Rickettsiales bacterium | reverse complement strand
GCCGGCGTTCGGGTCGCACCCCGCGCTGGGGCGGCAGCCGGCTGCCGGGACGCCGGCGGCGGGCCGACCGCTGGGATAAAGTCGGCCAGCTGCGCCGAATCCGCTATGTGCCGCGTTCGGGCGTCCGCTAATGTTCCCGGCGCGACAAGGTTCATTTTCTGATTCCATTCTCCGAGGAGCGAAATATAAAGATCGTATTTTTGTTCGGTTGTCATTTGCCGCCATTATACCATTGGCGGCATTTTGGGCGAAGATGAATCATTAAAATAAAGCGCATACCTTCGCTCATTTGGGGCGGGGTAGGGCGCGGAGCCTGCGGGACGCACCACCCCGCCAGGCACAGCTCGTGATAGCCACCACCCCGGCGGCTTCGCCGCCACCCCTCCAAAGGAGGGGAACACAAGCCTTGCGGCCCGTCGCGTCCGAATCCATTGTCTTTTGTCCATAGTCCCTAATTTCATTCTTTTATTTTTTTAATTTATCCTTTATTATGCGAAGTATGAAAAAACTCGGGATTTTTTTGGTCGGCGCAGCGGTTGGGTTCGGGGCGATGGAATTGGTAATTTCCACTACCCCGCCGCCTTCGGCGGCACCACTTCGCCAGCGAAGGGGAATGGCGCCCTGGAATAATCCCGAATCTTCGGCGCTTGATTCCAAGTTCGGCGCGTGGCTGGCGGCGAATCACGCCGTCGCGGTCGACGACTTCACCGCGGCCGCCGGTTTTATGGACGACCTTAAATCCGTCAAATATCCGGGCGTCGCCGCGACGCGCAATCTGGTGCAATTTCTTGAAAACGGAATTATCGACGCGGCCGCCGTCCGCGGCCTGATTGCCGGGCGCGGAGGGGCCGGAACGCAAGCAGGCCAGGCGTGGCGTTTCGCAGTTATGACGGGCGCGGCGAAAAACGGCGAATGGGCCCGCATATATAAGGATTATAAATCCGACCGGTCCCGGCGCTATATGCCGGTGCGCCTGTGGGCGGCCGCCGGAGCGGGGCGCTTTAACGATGCGCTGGCCATTGTGAACAATTATCCGGCCAGCGAGTCGTGGAAAAGTTTCGCGCGCGGGGCGCTTTACGCCGCGACGAAAAATCCCAAGACCGCGCGAAAACATTTCGCCCGCGTGCCGACGGGCTTTATGAATCTCGGCGATTACCACCTTGTGATGTCCTTTTACGCCAAGTATGGATTCGTCGACGCGGCCGCGGCCCTGTCGCGCGAATGGGTGGGCTCGGCGGGCGGCATGTATATGGCGGGCGTCGACATCAAGCCCGATTGGAGTTATTACGCCGGGTTCCAAAATATGCTGGCGTTCTCCTTGATTCAGAATGTGTCGCACGAGGGCGAGGATTTCACCGATTCCGATTTATTGGCTTTGCGGGCGGCGGCGGCGCTCGGCGGCAATCCCGACACGACGAACTATTACACCGGGATGTATTTCTTTTGGGCGGGTTCCGAGAACTATAAAAAATACTGGGGCCCGATTGGTCCCGAGGCGGCGGTCCCGAATCCGGTTTTCGCGCCCTTCATAGAGATGAAAATTGCCGAAACAGCCGGGAATGACCGGGATTTGGTGCGGGGGCTCGAACGGCTGGTCCGCGGAAATCCGCTGTTTATGCCGGGAATCGTCCAACTTTGGAAGAAAAATATGCAAAACGGCCGGGAATATCAGACCCTGCGGGTTCTCGGTCGGGCATTGAAACGGCCCGAATTGCCGGACGGGGGCAGGGCGTCTTTGCTGCGTCTGCGGGCCCATACCGAGTATCTGTTCGGAGATCTCGATGCGGCCGAGGCGGACCTTTCGGATGCGGCGCAACTGGCCCCGGTCGACGCCGGGATTATGGAATTGCAGGCGCGCGTCTGGGCGGAGCGGGGCAAGAATCTTGACGAGGCCTATCGCTTTGCGATTTCCCTTATAAAGGCGTTCCCGCACAATATCTGCTATTGGGATGCGATGGCCATGGTCGTCCGCGCCAAAGAGGGAGAAACCGAGACGCTCGAAATTATGGAGCGCATCGGGCGGGTCGCCGAGGAGTGCAGCTCGCTGTTTCTGCATCTGGGCGACCTGCGCGCGCGCGCGGGTTTGTTTATCGGCGCGGGCCAGGCTTATAGAAAGGCGATTGAACTTTCGGACGACGGGCTGGTCATTCGGGAAGAGGTGGAGAGGAAGTTGAGAAAGTTGAAGTAAGCAATTTAATGACTAATGACTAATAACTAATGACTAATTTCTAATGAGCGGCAATTAGTAATTCGTCATTAGTTATTAGTCATTAGTCATTAAAAAATAAGGAGTGCGTTATGAGCAAAGTATGTTGGATGTTCCCTGGTCAGGGTGGACAATCGGTTGGGATGGGGCGCGAATTATATGACGATGCGCGCGGGCGCGCGGTGTTCGACGAGGTCGATGCGGCCATTGGCGAGAAATTGTCGTCCGTGATTTTTAACGGCCCGGCCGAAGACTTGGACCGGCCCGAAATCGTCCAGCCCGCGATTTTCGCGGTCTCGATGGCGATGCTGGCGGCGCGGGACGGGGCGGCGGCCGATTTTGTCGTGGGGCATTCGCTGGGGGAATATTCGGCTTTGTGTGCGGCGGGATGCTTTTCGATTGCGGACGGAGCGAAGCTTTTACGGCGGCGCGGAGAATTGATGGCGTCGGCCGTTCCCGCCGGACTTGGGGCGATGGCCGCTATTATCGGCGCCGTCGATATTGCCGCCGTCTGCGGCGAGGCATCCGCCAAGGCGGGCGGAATCTGCGAGCCCGCGAACTTTAATTCTCCCGGTCAGGTCGTCATCTCCGGCAATTCGGATGCCATCGACGCGGCGGTTGAAATCGCAAAGGCGGCAGGCGCCAAGATTGCAAAGCGGCTGGCCGTTTCGGTTCCGGCGCATTGCAGTCTGATGGCGCCCGCGGCCGACGGCTTCCGCGCGGTCCTCGATGCGGTGCCGTTCGCGGCGCCGAAAATCCCGTTCGTATCGAACAAGACCGCCGAGGTTATGTCGGACGCGGCCGAGATAAAGGACGCGCTGGTCTATCAATTGACGCACGGGGTCCGGTGGACCGATTGCGTTCTGACCCTTAAAAGACTTGGGGCGGACGATTTCGTTGAGGTCGGGCCGGGCGCGGTTCTGACGGGGCTTGTGAAGAGGATTATATAAATAATTCATAATTCACAATTCATAATTCATAATTGGCGAGCGAAGCGAGCGCCGAATTGTAATTATGAATTATGCATTATGAATTATGAATTAAAAGAATGCCAAAGACATTATTCGGATTTTACTTTCGGCGGGGATTTCGGTTCGCAAAGTGGGCGTTCGCCGGATGGCTGGTCGCCGTGTTCGTGTCCGAAATAGCCTATGGCGTTTTGGTGCCGCTGACCGAGAAATGGTTCTTGCAGGTTTTCGAGGCGGGGACGCCCGCCGGCGCCGCGCTTTGGGCGGCGGGCGCGGCCTTTGCCGTGATGCTGCTCGGCGACTTGGCCGATGTCGCCGATTCCTGGATTCGCGGGCGGATGTTTCATCAGGTGAAGTTTCGATTGAGCGCCGAGCTGAACGATTACGCGCATTCCCAATCCATGGGCTTCTTTCAGGCTACCATGGCCGGGAAAATCAATTCTGAGACCGCGTTCGTGCTGGGCGGCCTGCTGGTCGTCGAGAAAGTCGTTCATTTTTTCGCGATGCTCGCGACCATATTATTGAGCGTCGGGATGATCGCGCGGGTCGACTGGCGCATCGGCTTGCTGTTCGCGGCGGGCGTGGTTTTCCGCGTGGTTTGGAGCCTGCTTGCGACGCGGCCCATGGTTCGGACCGCGGCCGAGGCGTCGCGGGCTGCGTCCGTTCTGAACGGAAAATTGGTCGACAATATCGCGAACTTTTCGATTGTGAAGGCCTTTGCCGGGCGCGCGAGCGAGCGGAAGTATTTGGCTGGGCCGTTCGGCGATGTCTTGTCCGCGACTTATCGGGCGCGCTATCGCCAGCGGTGGTTCTGGGTCGCGCCCGCGATTTTTCAGACATTCGTGCTGGGCGCACTGATGCTTCTTTGCGCGCGGCTGTTTTTCGCGGGCGAGATAAGCGTCGCCGAAATCGCATTCGCGATGCTGGTCCGCAATGTTCTGGTGCGGCGCGTGTCCGTAATTATGGCGGCGGTGCCCGAGGTGGTCGAGAATCTGGGCGCCGCGCGGCAGGCCTGGGCGGACTTGGTTCGGCCGGTTTCTGTTGCCGACGGCGCGGCCGATTTCGTGCCGGGGCCGGGCGCAATCGACATTCGCGGCGTCTCGTTCAGGTATAAGCGGCGGCTGGTGCTGCGCGATTTTTCCCTGTCCGTGCGGCCCGGCGAGCGCGTCGGCATAGTCGGCGCCTCGGGCGAGGGCAAAACCACTTTGATGAATCTTTTACTGCGTTTTTGGGACCCGGAGAAGGGCGCGATTTTCATAGACGGCCAGAATATCCGCGAGGTCAAGCAGGATAGCCTGCGGGCCGCAATCGGCTTTGTTCCGCAGGATCCCGGGATGTTCAATCGGACGCTGGCGGAAAATATAGCTTATGGGGCGGCGGCCGCCGAGCCCGCAAAAATCGTCGCCGCGGCGCGGGCCGCGGGCGCGGACGGATTCATCCGCGCCGCGGAGAAAGGCTATGACACGCTCGTCGGCGACCGCGGCATCAAGCTGTCGGGCGGCCAGAGGCAGCGCATCGCCATTGCGCGCGCGTTCCTTAAAGACGCGCCGATTTTGGTCTTGGACGAGGCGACCAGCGCGCTGGACTCCGAGACCGAGCGCTCGGTGCAGGCGAACCTGCGCCGTCTGATGCGGGGCCGGACGACCATCGCTGTCGCGCACCGCCTGTCGACCATAAAAGATATGGACCGCATCGTCGTCATCGAGCGGGGCCGCGCGGCCGAAATCGGGACGCATCGGCAGTTGTTGAAACTCGGCGGGATTTATGCTAAATTGTGGGCATTGCAAAATTAAAGGAAAAATTATGTTTGACTTGAAAGGCAAAGTGGCATTGATAACCGGGGCGACGGGCGGAATTGGAAAGGGCCTGGTCTCGGCGTTTTTGGCCGCGGGCGCGAAGGTCGTCGTGTCGGGCCGCAATATTGAAAAGTTGCGCGAATTGGGCGATGTCGTCGCGATTGCGGCCGATTTGTCGCAGCCGGGCGAGGCCGCGCGTCTTGTCGCGGAAACCATCGAAAAAGCCGGTAAAATCGACATTTTAATCAACAACGCGGGCATCACGAAAGACACCATTATGATGCGGATGACCGACGAACAGTTCGACGATGTCCTGAATGTGAATCTGCGGACTGCATTCCAAATGTGCCGCGCGGTTCTGATGCCTATGCGCCGCCAGAAGTTCGGGCGCATTATCAATATGGCGTCGATTATCGGATATATCGGCGGGCCGGGCCAGGCGAACTATGCGGCCTCGAAGGGCGGCATCATCGCGATGACCAAGTCCATAGCCGCCGAATACGGCGCGTCGGGAATAACCGCCAATTCTATCGCGCCGGGATTCATAAAGTCCCCGATGACCGATGTCTTGCCCGATGACTTGAAGGCTAATTATTTGTCGCAGATTCCGGCCGGGCGTTTCGGCGAGCCCGAAGATGTGGCGGCGGCGGCGGTCTTTTTGGCCTCCATTGAGGCCGGTTATATCAACGGGCAGACGATTCATGTGAACGGCGGGATGGGGCGGTTTTAATTCGTATTACCCGCAAATGATTTTGATGTCTTCCTTGTAAAGTTTTATGACCTCTGCGGTGGCGGCGGCCAATATCGCGCGAGGGTCGAATATTGGCTGGCCCGCCTTCTGGTCCTTGGAAATAAAGGATTGGAGTCCGGCGGTCCAGGCAAGGCGCGCGTCGGAGTCGATATTCACTTTGTTTATTCCGAGTTTGACGGCTCGGCGGATTTCGGCCGGAGCGATTCCTTCTGCTCCTTTTAATCCAAGGATGCGGGCGTATTTCTGTGGGATTGTCGAGGCTCCGTGGAGGACCAGCGGGGTTTTTGGAAGGAGTTTTCGGATGGCGGTCAAGATGTCGAAGCGGAGGTGGCCATCCCCTTTATAGGCGCCGTGGCTGGTGCCGATTGCGATGGCGAGGGAGTCGCAGGCGGTGGCGTTGACGAATTGGAGGGCTTGTGCGGGGTTGGTGAAGTTGTTTCCACTACCCCGTCCGCCGCTACGCGGCGGCCACCCCTTCGCCAGCGAAGGGGAATTGCGCTCTGGAATAATCCCGTTTTTTTCAGTTCTTGACCCCTGTTCCCTGATACCTGATACCCCTTCCTCAAAGCCCGAGAGGGTGCCGAGTTCGGCTTCGACCGGGATGTTGTGTTTGTGGGCGAGGGCGACCGCCGCCCGCGTCAATTTCACATTTTCCGAAAAGGGCAGGGCGGAGCCGTCTATCATAACGCTTGAAAATCCGAGTTTGATTGCGTGTTTCACGGCGTCGATGCTGCGGCCGTGATCGAGGTGCAGCCAGCATCGGGGAGCCGCGAAATCGCGCAGAAAGTCGTCGCCCATATATTTTATCGCGGATTCGGATGCCGCGCAGATTACCGGGCGGCCGTCGGCGGCCGTCAGAATCGCCTTTAAGGATTCAAGATTGTAGAAGTTGAAGGCCGGGATTGCGCGGCCAAGTCGAAGCGGGTTTTTCATAGGGGGATTTTAGCAGGTTTTTAGAAAAGGGACAAGCGGTGGGGCGGTGTTCCCCTCCTTTGGAGGGGTGGCATTTTTTCGTGAAACGAAAAAATGACGGGGTGGTGGCGAAGCGTGGCACTACCTGTTACAAGCACCACCCCGCCCCGCTTCGCGGGGCACCCCTCCAAAGGAGGGGAACACCAGTTATCGCACCCGGCGCGATTCGGTGGGCAGTGCGTGTCCAAAGGAGGGGAATCCGAGTCAGCGAGAACGAGGATACGCACAGACCGCCGCAGGCGGGCGAGCGAACACCGCCCCGCCGCCCGTTGCGCAAGGTAAAGCCCGGGGCCGCTCGGCCCCCTTGAAAATTGACAAAAATTGCACTATAATATGGGCATAAGGGGGTGTGCGATGAAACTGAAAGATTATCTTCTTCAATATTACCAGCAGCTGGGCGTCAACAAGATGCCGGTCGAGGCGCGCGCCCAATTCGCAGATTTGGCCAAAAACGGCCAGCTTACCAAGGAAATGCAAAAGTGGATTGACGGCGGGTTTATTCCCAATCCGAAGACCGCGGCCGACGACTTTAAGAAGTGGGTCAGTCTGGACCAGAATATCCTTCCGCCCGATGCGAACGATAATGCGGCGGACGCCGATGGGAATCTGAAAATCGGGCTCGGCAAATCGGGCGACGACAGCGAATGGAAAAAAATGTTTTCGGCGTTTCAGGCCGCCGCACGCGGGATGGACGAAAACCGCGACGATTTGGAGGACAACAAGGACGCCAAGGCGTTTCTGGAAAACTATTTCGACAAGGTGCCTCCGGTGAACGAGGCGCTGTTTTCGCCGCTGGCGGCGAATGCGGCGGTAGATGCGCATATTCAGGAGTTTGTTTCGTTTTTATCCACGCCGGAAGGCAATGAGTTTCTTAAATTCATAGTGAACAATGCAAGTTATCTTGGGATAGACGAGGTGAGGGAGTTTCTCGACGACATCGGCCCTGCAAATAAAAAATATAACAAAGATTCCAAAGTTCGTCTCAAATTGCGCCAGATAGCGAACGCCGCGGGCTCATATGCTGGTTCCGGCACATTCGCCGCGAACACCGCGCTTGATGAAGCGTTGAAAGAAATGAACGGACGCGGCGTGTTTAATGCGATTGTCGGAGGCTTTGAGGACGACGGGCAGATTTCGCCCGTGAAACTGGCTTTCTTCAAGCGCAATTATCAGAGCCTCTTGAACGACCTATGGGGCAAGAAAAATCTGCGCGACGAGTTCGCAAAATACGACGGCGGGAAAATATCGAAGCCGCTGGCCGATGCCATGGGCCGCGTCGACTTTAAGGACAATACCAAGCCGACTTATCTTAAACCCAAGCGCGAGGACGAGCTGACCCCGCTGCAAAAGTTCTCGAAAGGCATCGGCGACAGCTGGCAGGATTATTTCGGCAAATATACCTGGATGCGCGGCGACCGGATGTGGTATGCCAAAGACGCCGAGCTGATTATGAAGGCCATGGACGGCGTCAAGGATAAAGACGGCAAGCCCGGCGGCATCAAGCCGACCGGCGGGCTGGCCGCGATACTCGACAATGCGGCGAAGATTAAAGAAAATCTGCAATTCAAGTCGCCCAAGGCAATCGAGAACTTCGATTATTTCACGAAAATGTTGGAAGAGATGAAGGCGACCATGCCCAAGGCCTTTGCGGGCGCGCTGTCCAACGGGCAGCAGCTGGATGCGCTGGTTTCCGAGATGGCGATGGCGGCCGTCGACGGCGGGGACAAGGAAATCGATAAATTGAAGGTCGGGCTGGAAGTCTTGGCCGCCGCAAAATACGGCATTATGACCAGTAAAATCGCCGATGCTTTGCGCGGCGAAAACATCACGATTCTTTCCGACAAGGGTTTGACCTGGAACAAAAACGGCGGGGTTCAATTCGCGACCAAGGTCATAGACGGCGCGGCGAACATCGGTCTGCATATGGCGGAGCGCGGAATCGCCATGGTCGGGAACGCGGTGCGGCTGAATGCCGGGCGCGTCGGCAAGGCTGAGATGCTGGACGCGGCGAGCAAGAGGCTGAACGAGAAGTATAAGGACGAGAAGTCGGCGCTGACGACGCTGCGCGGAAAAGATCAGGATGCGCTTAAAGGTGCGTTGGAAAGCAATATAATACAGGAGATTTATAATGCGCAAAATGCGAATGATGATGCGAGAGTTGCTGAACTGATTGATAAATTGAATGATGTTCGCGACGGAAACACGGATAAGATGAATTCCGACAATCTGAATGAGGTCGATGCCGATGTGAAGTTCTTGGAAAATCAGGTTGCAAAAAGCGACAAGAAGCTGGCGGATTTTGACAAGGACCATCTGGACAAATACAACGACATTATGAAATGGTGGCGGTTTATCGACGGCGGCCGCGAGACGGGCGTCAGGGATTTCGTGCCCGGAAGCAGAAAGGCTCATCAGGTCGCGTTCGACGCCGCCAAGGTCAAGCAGTGGGAGAGTTTTCAGCGCGCGGCGTAGGTTGCCGAAATGCTTTATAAAACCAAAACAAACGATTGCGCAAGCAATCGTTTGTCATTCCCGCGAAAGCGGGAATAGGGTTCTAAACCTTGCATTCAGACATCGCTTGCTTTCACATTTACATCTGTATGTGAAACAAGTTTTTCGTTATAAGATTAAAAGCCCTATTCCCGCCTGCGCGGGAATGACAAAAGTTTTTTTGCAAAAACTTTTGTTTTGGTTTTGGCAGTTCCAGCGGGACACACCACCCCGGCGGCTTCGCCGCCACCCCTCCAAAGGAGGGGAAAACCGCGCGGATGGCCCGTCGCGCTTTGCAGGCGCTATCTGACGCGGCCGTAATACTTTATCTCGAAATCGCGGTCGCGGGCCAGCGTGCGGAGTTTCGCGTATTTTGCAAACACCGGGTCGTCGTCGAAAATCTCTATGACCGATCGGCCGATTTCTTGTTCCAATTTTTCCCGGTCCGCCGACACCGAGTCGTAATAATCGTCGCCCATAAGTTTTTTAAGAGCCGATTTCGTAAGCGGGCCTTTTTTCAACGCTTTGTTTATTTTGCGTTTCAGGCGGCGGCGCTTCTTTTTCGCCGCGTTTTTTTCCTTGTCGTCCGGGTCGGAGGCGTCGCCGCGCCGGCGGCGTCCTTCGAGCAGCAGCCAGGCGTAGAGCGGCCGCGGGTCGAGGCGGAAGATGGAGAAGATGAACAATATATGTGTTTTCATACGAACTTCGCGGCCAGGGCGATGGCCGCGGTCTCCGCGCGGAGGATGGTCGGGCCGAGCGAGACGCCGGTTGTGCGGGCCGCGTCGAGGGCGGCGAACTCGGCGTCCGAAAAGCCGCCTTCGGGACCGATGAGTAATCGAAAATTATCCCCCACCCAAGATTTCGTAAGCTCGCTCCGCTCGCTAACGAAATCTATCCCGCCCCCGCGAGCGGGGGCAGGAAAGGAGCTCGCTGCTTGCTCGTCGCCGAAAATGACGCCGTTGAGGTCGAGGGTGGAAAATGGGATCGGGGGCCGCAGGGCGGGGATGGAGTTGCGGCCCGATTGCTCGGCGTTTTCAATTATTATCTTTCTCATCCGGTCCCAGTTGATGTGATGGGCCGTCGTGCGGTCCGTGATTACCGGTTGGAGCGCGCCCGCGCCCATTTGCACGATGCCCGCGATGAGGTCTTCGATGCGTTTTATCGGCGCGAAGCAGAATGTCCAGTTGCCCGACGGGTCTTTGTGCTCGCTGCGCTCGCCGATTTTTACCTGGGCCCCGCGGTCAAGCCGCGGGGTGACAACATCTGAAAGCTCTGCATAAAACTCTTCGCCGTTATTAAATGCCAGGAAGCGGTCGGTGCGCATCACGCGGTTCAGATAATGCGATTGGTCCGCGGTCAGCGCGCTGGTTGCGCCTGGGGTGAGTTTTGCATCGATAAATAATCTTGGTATGTTTTTCATTTTTTAGTGACTAGTGACTAACGCCTAACGACTAATGTTAGTCGTTAGTCACTAGTCGTTAGTAGTTATTTTATGGTATAATACCAACAAAATGGCGTCGTTCAAGTTATTCTCTTTTACTGGTAAAGGCAAAGGGTTGGGCGTTTTCCGGTCGTCCACCTATAAGCCGCACGAAGTCGAGCCGATGGCCCAGCTGTTCTGGAAAATGCGCTGGAACGGCATCGTTTTCCTTCTGTGCTATCTTGGGTTCGGCGCGGGGCTTATCGCCGAGCACATCTGGCGCTACGGCTGGTCGCCCGCGAGTTCCGTTTGGCTGAAACTTTTCGGCCAGAATGCTTTGTCGAGTTGGGGCCTGTCGATTTTGTGCGAAGTTCCGGCCTGGGTCGAGCGCGTGTTTCTCCGCACAGATATGATGGTCGCCGCGCCGATAGTGCCGCTGATAATCTATTATATGCTTCGCAACGACGCCCTCGAAAAAGAGCTGAATCCTTATGGAAAAGATGCTTTCGACGAAGAAAGTTCGCGAAAAGCGTCGGAGGATGATGTCAAGAAAATGGGTTTGTTCAAGGGCTTTATGATAGTGCTCGGCTATATGAAGAAAAAGCCGCTGATGATGCCCGAGACTTTGTCCGCGCTCTGCGTCGCTCCGCCGGGAACCGGTAAGACCACCGCCGTCGTCGTGCCGACTTTGTTCGAATGCGCCGAGAAAACATCGATGATTATCAACGACCCCAAGCCCGAGCTGAAAGAAATCGCGTCGGGCTGGTGCGCGTCGAAGGGATTCGTCTTCATTATGAACTGGGCGGGCCAGGACGACCCGGCGAACAATGTCTATTATCCGTCGTGGAATCCCTTGTCGCCCGCGCATGTGCCGTTTCAGACCGAAAAGCGCGACCTTTACATCGATTCCATGTGCAACACTTTGATTCCCGACAAATCCAGCTCGACCGCCGATCCGCACTGGACGATTTCGGGCCGCGCCGCCCTGTCCGGACTGGTGCAATTCATTGTGTCCAAAATCGACAGGGCCAAGGCCGACGACTACTTTATATCGCGGCTCAATAGCGGCGCGTTCGACAACGACGACGCGGCGGTTCTGACCGAATATTATCAGCAGATGAACGACCCGAACGCGAATGCGGCCGAAAGTCTGCTGCGGTCGAATCAGCTGAACGCGCAGAACTTTGTGCATATTGGAACCTGGGCGAATATTCCGCCGTCTTGGTATGGGCACGAGGCGTCCTTGTCTATGATTTTGGACTGGCTGAACGCGAATCAAATCCGCATCTCGGAGGAGACCGAGTTAAAGCGGAAAAACGGCGACCAGATGGTTATGATGGCCGATCCCATGCGGGACCTCTTTACAGACGCGGTCGAAGAGGCGCGGCAGTTCGGCTATGCGCATCGCGCGATTTTGGAGCTGACGCAATTGGCGAATACTCCCGACAAGGAGCGCGGCTCGATTCTGTCAACGGTTATGGCGGGGCTTGGGATTTTCCGCAACGCCGCCGTGCGGAATCGGACCAGCCATTCGGACTTTCACTTTTCGGACCTTCGCGGAATCAAGGACCCGAAAGACGGAAAGTTCAAGCCGGTGCATGTCTTCTTGTCCATAAACTTGGTTGATGCGGACGCGGTCAACCCGATAACCGCGATTTTCATAGAGTTGATGTCGCAATATTTATTGGCCAACAAGCCCGAGGACATCGCGCCCGGCGTCGGAAAGCTGGGGCCCTATCCTGTGCTGTTCGTTATGGACGAGTTCCCGAAGATGCAGCGCTTGCAGGCCGTTATGCAGGGGCCGGATCTCGGCCGCGGATGCAAAGTGTCATACCTGCTTATCGGCCAGGACCTGCATCAGATTTCAGAAAAATACGGAAACGACGCGCGCAATACGATTATGTCGACCACCGCCGCGAAAATCGTCCTGCGTCAGAACGATGTCGACACGGCCGAGACTTTCTCGAAAATGATGGGCGAGGAGTGGAAGATAAAGAACGCGGACGACAGGACGAAAGACGAGAAAAAACGCCTGTTTTCAGAAATGGCCATTCGGAACCTCGACCCGAAAAAGCAGCTGATAATCTATCAGGGCTGGGCGCGTCGGCCAATCGAAGCGGATCTCCAAATGTGGTTCAATACCGACAGCCTTAAAAGCCGGAAATTGCCCGAGGCGGCGCCGCTCCCGGCGCACTTGGTCCCGGGGCACATCACGGCGATGGGATACGACGAGGAGAAGATTAGAGAGGCGCAGAGGAAGTGATTTAGTGACTAGTGACTAACGACTAGTGACTAGTGTGGTGCCCGCAACAAGTTATGACGCAATAATAAATGTATGGCTGGCTGGCGCGCCGCTCGTTAGTCACTAGTCGTTAGTAGTTAGTCGTTAAAAAAATGATTCGCATATCAAAATATTTATCAGACGCGGGGGTTGCCAGTCGGCGCGGGGCCGAGGAGCTGATTGCGCAGGGCAGGGTGGCCGTCAATGGCCGGAAAATCGACGGGCCGGTTGTGTTCGTCGGGGACGATGATAAGGTTTGCGTGGATGGGAAGGTTGTAAGGACTAGGATTAGGACTAGGACTGGAACTTGCGGCGGCGTTTGGTTGTTTCATAAGCCCGTCGGTTGTTTGTGCACCGCGAAAGACCCGGAGGGCAGGCGCACCATCTATGATATTTTGCCCGCAAAGTATAAAAATCTGAAATATATCGGACGGTTGGATTATAACACAAGCGGCCTGTTGCTCTTGACCGATGACGGCGCGCTGGCGCGAAAGATGACTCTGCCCGAGTCGAAAATCGAGCGGGTTTATATCGCGAAATTGGGGCGGACTATGACCATGGATGATGCTATGGTCGACAGGTTGTTGAAGCCGGTGCGGAAGGGGATAAAAATCGACGGCGTTATTTATCGGCCTATGAAAATCGAGCGGCTGGATGCGCAGGATTTTCGGATAACTCTGACCGAGGGGAAGAAGAACGAGATTCGCGTTGTATTCGAGCATATCGGCCTGCCGGTGCGCGCGCTGCACCGCGTGTCGTATGGGGAGTATGAGTTGGGCAGGCTAGCGCCTGCGGGCATAACCTTATGCAGTGCAAAAAATAAAGCAACGACGAAATAACAAGCGTCACCCCGGCGCAGGCCGGGGTGGTGGCGATAACGAGTTATGCCAAATCCTAAACAAAAAATCCCAAAGGGATTTTTTGTCATCCCCGCGCAGGCGGGGATGGGGCTCTAAACCTTACTTTCAGCCACTACTTGCTTTAACTATTATCTTTGTATGTGAAACAAGTTTTTCATTATAAAGTTAAAAGTCCTATTCCCGCCTGCGCGGGAATGACAAAAGTTTTTTTACAAAAACTTTTGTTTTGGTTTAGTCTGTGCTCGCCTTCCTCACCACCCCGCCCGGCTTCGCCGGGCAGTGCGTGTCCAAAGGAGGGGAATACCGCCCCGCCGCCCGTCGCACTTCGCGGTCAGTGTTGTTCGCCAGCGTTGGAATCAGTTTTTCTATTACTTGTTTTTATGATATAATCCTTGCAAATGAAGAGAGTGTTTTTCGCATTTTTGGCGGCGGTTTTTGCGTGCGGCGCGAATGCCAACTGGGAATATGCGGGGCGCGGCGGACCCGGCGGGTCCGGCGCGGACGACGCGCGCTTTGTCTTCGCCGTTCGCGCGGGCGCCGCGATGCCGCAGGCGAAAATGACCAACGATCTGGGCCTGATGGAAAATCATTACTGGGACTGCGGCGGCGTCAATACGCCGTGCGATGAAGCTGATTTGCCGGAGGGCTATATCGGAATGGTCGATCTGGGGCTGCTGCCCGTAAATGCCAAATACAACACGGCGTCGTTCGCGGGGGGCGCGTCCGCGGGCGTCGCGTTCGGCGGGCTGCGTCTCGAAATCGACTGGATGCGCGTCGCGCAATCGAACTTTTCCGCGTCGCCTTTGTTCTTCGGGAGCGTTTATATGTATGGCGATCCTGATCTCGACGGAAATCTCGACGGCATTTTCGAGTATCACGACAACAGCGTTGCGGCCGCGCGCGCGTCCGTCTCGACCGATATTATTTCCGCGATGATTTATTACGATTTCGGGCGCCCGTCGCGCGGGCGCGTCACGCCATATATCGGCGCCGGATTCGGCTATGCCGCGTCGACCGCGGTTCTGACCTTGGTCGACACCTGGGGCGATTTGGCCGCGAATATGACGCTCGACGGAGTGGGGACCGCGCTGCCCGACGGCGCCATCGAGTTCTATACATCCGAGACTATCACCACCAATTTCGCCGCGACCGCGGCCGCCGGGTTCGCGTTCGGAATCGCCGACGGGGTCTTTTTGGATATAGGCGGGCGCGCCAGCTATGTCCCGCGCATTTCATGGACGCTCAACAACGGGAGCGAGAACGGCGGCGACATAACCCATTCGCGCGGAATATTCTCGGCCGAGAATGTCATCTTCCTGTCGGGATACGCGGGGGTTAGGTTTGAGTTTTAGGGGTTAGGGAAAGGGATTAGGGGTTAGTGGATTTTATGATAGCGCCGATTTTTATTAAAAAACTTATAGCGTGCCACACTAACCCCTACCCCCTGTCCCTAACCCCTATAAAAACTTTCCCCGTCCAATCGGCCTATACGAAAGGGCCTCGGCTATGTCGGCGGTGGCGATATTGGGGCGGTTGGCCAAATCCGCGATTGTGCGCGCGATGCGTTTTATACGGTTGTAGCCGCGGGCGGACAGATTCATTTTTTCCGCCGCCGCGTTCAAGAGTTCCAAAGATTGCGCATCAAGCGGCGCGTTTGCGTCCAATGCCTTGCCGTCGAGTTGCGAGTTCAGAACGCCTTGGCGTGCGATTTGTTTCTCGCGCGCGGCTATGACCCGTTCGCGAATGGCGGCGCTGGGTTCGCCCGGCGCGGCTTCGTTGGACCAGGGTTTGGCGTCTTCGACTTCAATGTGAAGGTCGATGCGGTCGAGCAGCGGGCCCGAGATTTTATTCTGATACGCCTCGGCGCAGCGTGGCGCCTTACTGCACGCCATCTTCGGATTGTTCAGATGTCCGCAGGGGCACGGGTTCATCGCCGCAATCAGCTGAAACCGCGCGGGATATTCCGCCGACATTTTCGCGCGCGAAATTACGATTTTCCCGGCCTCCATCGGCTGACGCAATATTTCAAGCGTGCGGCGGTCGAACTCCGGCAGCTCGTCCAAAAACAGCACGCCGTTGTGCGCGAGCGAAATCTCGCCGGGCCGCGCGTTCGTTCCGCCGCCGGCAAGGGCCGGAGCCGAACAAGAGTGATGGACCGGACGGAACGGCCGCGTCGCGACCAATCCGCGATTTTCAAGCTGCCCCGCTATCGACCAAATCATAGAGGTTTCGAGGACTTCATTCGCCGTCATAGGCGGCAGGATTCCGGGCACGCGCGACGCAAGCATTGTCTTGCCCGCGCCCGGAGGCCCGACCATCAGGACCGCGTGGCCGCCAGCCGCCGCCAGTTCAAGCGCTCGTTTCGCGACGGCTTGGCCTATGACTTCCGCGAAGTCGCCAACTTTTTCGGGCGTGGTTTCTGCGGGCCGCGCGTCCGGTATCGGCAGGGTCTGCTTGCCGCGAAAATGATTGATAAGTTGAAGTATGTTTTTCGGCGCGAGGATGTTTTTGTTTCCCGAAAGACGCGCCTCGGCGCCGTTTTCGGCCGGACAGATTATCCCGAGGCCGCGCGCGTTCGCCCAGACGCCGGTTGGCAAAACCGACGGGGCCTTTAAGATTCCGCCGTCGAGCCCGACCTCGCCGAGAATAACATAATTCGCGAGCGCCTCCTCTGGCATCGCGCCCATCGCCGCGAGTATGCCGCACAAAATCGGCAGGTCGAATTGCGAGCCCGATTTTTCTATGTCCGACGGCGCCAGGTTGACCGTCAGCTTGTTCTGCGGCAGGGAGAAGTTCATTGAATAAAGCGCGTTGCGGATGCGCTCCTTGGATTCGTTGACGCTCTTGTCGACCAGGCCGACTATGTTGAACTGCTCCTTGGGCAGGCCCGCGCCCAACTGCACCTGAACCGATATTTCCGTCGGCGCCATCCCGTTGAATATGAGAGTTTTAAGCGAGAGCATTTTTGGGAGTATATGCCTTTCGGCGCCGCGGTTCAATCTTTCTTTTTCCTCATATCCGCTATGATGATTGCGGGGAGGGTGGCGCCGGCGTAGCGCGAGGTTAGGCGGCTGGTCGTGTATTTTCCGGCGGCTGCGTTCGCCAAAGTCTCGAATGATGGGGTGGCGCTCGCGAGCACTATCGGAATGTTCGCAATCTTGCCATAGAGCACCGCCATATCGCGCGCGTGATAAGTGCCCATCTCTTCCTGTTTGTATGAATTGTCGTGCTCTTCGTCGACCACTATCAGGCCGAGGTCTTGCCACGGCAAGAGCAGGGCGCTGCGCGTGCCGACGACCATTCGGACTTCGCCGTTGAGGACGCCGTGCCAGATTTTTTTGCGTTTCGCGGGCGTTTGGCTGCTGTGCCAAATCACAGGCGCCGCGCCGAAGCGCTCCTTGAATCTTCCCGAGAATTGCGCGGTCAGAGATATTTCAGGCATCATAAGCAGCACCTGGCGGCCGGATTCGTATGCACGCAATGCCGCGTCGAAGTAGACCTGGGTCTTGCCGGAGCCCGTAATTCCGTCGAGCAGGTGGACGGAGAAGGCGCCGGGTTGTATCGCGGCGGCGGCTTG
>JAISGC010000040.1 GCA_031263295.1 Rickettsiales bacterium | reverse complement strand
TCTATCCCGCCCCACAAGGGGGCAGGAGGGAGCGCGCTATCACTCTCTGCCAGAATTATAAATGAAAAATCCTCGCGATATCATTCCACATTGCGAACGCCATCAGGGCGATGAGAAGTCCCCAGCCCGCGCGCATTATCCAATCCATCATGCGGCCGCCGAGCCGTCGCCGCACCACGGCTTCGATTCCGAGTATCAGCAAATATCCGCCGTCAAGAACCGGCAGCGGGAAAAGATTCAGCACCCCCAGGTTTATCGAGAGCAGGGCGATTAGCGCCAAAAATGCCGCCGCGCCCGCACTCAATGCCTGGCCGCTGATTTGTCCGATTGTAATCAGACCGCCCAGCTGCTTGCCGCTGCGCTCGCCCGTTATCATTTGTTTCAGAACCACGACCATCATTTTCGACTGCGCCCAGAGCTCCGTCCCCGCGCGACCGACTGCGGCGACAATTCCATTGCGATGCGTTTCGGTTTTCGTCGCGTCCGCAATCGCGCCCCATTTTCCCGCGGGCATTTTCACATTCGCAATCTTCGCGCCGCGCAGAACCACCAAATTATTTTCGCGCGCGCCGTGCAGTTCTTTCTGCATTATCATTTCGCCCCAGTCCGCGACCTTGACGCCGTTGACTTGCATAATGCGGTCGCCCGCGCGCAATGCGAGCGCGTCGTTAGACACGACCGCCAGCTGCGTCGTTTGCGTGCCGACAAACAGGCCCGTGTAAATAACGAACGCGGTCAGAAAATTAAAAAACACTCCGGCGAAAATCACAATCGCCTGTTTGTAAGCGGGCAAAGAAAGATAGTGCCCTTTCTTTTTCGCCGCGGGCAGGTCCGCGTATTTCTTGCGCTCGAACATTTGGTCCTGTCCATAAATCGAGACGAATCCGCCGAGCGGCAGCCACGCTATGCGCCATTCGGTTCCGCGCCTGTCCTTCCACTTTATAATCGCGCGCCCGAAGCCGATACTGAAAACATCGACGCGCGCGCCCGCCCATCTCGCGGCCAGAAAATGCCCCAGCTCGTGCAAAAACACGATAACCGAAATTACAATCAAAAGTCCAAGAATCGTCATCATGATATGGCCCACCATACGATAGGAAGCACGAAGACCCAGCCGTCGAACCGGTCCGCCAGCCCGCCGTGGCCGGGCAAGATGCGCCCGAAGTCTTTAATTCCCGCGCGCCGTTTTATCGCCGAAAGCGCAAGGTCGCCGTATTGCGAAAGCAGCGCTACGCCGATTCCAATCCACATTAAACTGGGCAGAAAAACATCCGTCCCGAGCAGGCCATACATCACGCCCGCGGCCGCGCCGCACACGATGCCCGCGATTTGGCCCGACCAAGTTTTCCCCGGCGAGACCGACGGCCACATCTTGTCGCCGCCTATGCGCCGCCCGACGAAATACGCGCCAATATCCGCCGCCGAAATTATCATCAATAGAAGCAACAGGATGAATGGCTTTGCGCCGACGGACCAGGTAGAGAATAAGAGAATAAGAGAATAAGAGAATAAGAAAAGTTTGGAAATTGGGCGCCATTTTTTACTGCGAAAAACAGCACGGAGGACCTCGAAACATACGCCCGCCATCACCGCGACCGCGAGGTATTGCGTCAGCCCGAACCACGCCGCCGCCCCCGCGACGCCGAGCATTATTATTGATGTTATTATTCGTTTCATTTTTTCGTCCTTATTCCAGAGTTGTCATTCTAGCCGAGCGGAACGACGGGCTCCCTCCTGCCCCCTTGTGGGGCGGGATAGAACATCTTGAAAAATTGCATCGCGATTTTTCCTAGATGTTCTTGGGTGGGGGTGAACCTTTATAAATAAATCACATACCCCCACCCAAGAGTTGCTAGGGCTTGCGCAGGGTCTGCGACCCTTCGCAAGTCAAGCAACTCTATCCCGCCCCACAAGGGGGCAGGAGGGAACTCGCCTTCCCGCTCTGCCTACTTCTTCCCCTTATAATCCTTCTCTTTCCCTCCACCAAATCGCCGGTCGCGGCGCGCGAACTCGGTCAGCAATTCGTTCCAATGCGCTTCGCTTTTCACCAACTCCGGCCAGTGATAGGGCGGGAAAAATAATTCCGCGTATGCAAGTTTCCACAAGAGAAAGTTGCTGATGCGGCATTCGTTGCTGGTGCGCACCATAAAGTCAATCGGCGGCAAATCGCCGGTGTCCAGGAACGCGTCGAACGATTCCTTGTCGACGGGTTCGCCCGCGGCGACGGCATCGTTGACCGCGCGCACGATTTCATCCTGGCCGCCGTAGTTCAATGCGAACGCAACCGTTCCGCCCGTGCACTCGGCGGATTTTTCTTCCAAGTCGTCGCACAATTTCGCCAGCCGTGCGGGCAGGCGCTCGCGCGAACCAATCACTCGATAGCGCAGATTTTTCTCGACCGCGTGCTTCATATTTTTTTTCAGCTCGCTGTAAAAAAGCGACATCAGAAAGTTCACCTCGTCTTTCGAGCGGTCCCAGTTTTCCGTGCTGAAAATAAAAAATGTTATGTTGGTCGATCCGCGGGCGACGAACCAGTCGACCAGATTCTCGAAGTTGTTGATTCCGGCGCGATGGCCTTCCAACGGCGGCAGCCCGCGCTCCTTGGCCCAGCGGCGATTGCCGTCGCAGATGAACGCGATGTGTCCGGGCGCGATGGGCATTGCGTCGGCCGCCGCTATATTTTTATTTTTCTTTTTTCCGAATATGTTGAACATAAATTTTTTCCTGTTTTTGTTTTTGCACTGCGCTTTTCCTGCCCCCATTTATGGGGGCGGGATAGAGTTGCTTGGCAACTTGTTGCCTAGCAACTCTTGGGTGGGGGCGAATCTGGAACAGACTAACCCCCACCCAAGATTTCGTAAGCTCGCTTTGCTCGCTAACGAAATCTATCCCGCCCCCG
>JAISGC010000088.1 GCA_031263295.1 Rickettsiales bacterium | reverse complement strand
TTTGTTTTGGTTTAGGCACAGCGCGTTATCGCCACCACCCCGGCCGCTTCGCGGCCACCCCACCAAAGGAGGGGAACACAGCCCCGCCGCCCGTCGCGCTTCGGCGGGCAGTGCGTATCCAAAGGAGGGGAACACAGCCCCGCCGCCCGTCGCGCTTCGCGTCCAGGGGAACACCTGCCTTACTACCCAATAATCTTCTTCCAAATGCTTTTCTTCTGCGGGGGGGGCACACGCGAACCGCCGCCGCCGCCGCGGGGACGGCGGCGCCGCCGCCGGGTCTCGCCGGTGGTTTTCATCGCGGCCTTGTGAACTTCGTTCTTTTTCTTCACATCGGTCGAAGGCTTGTGCGCGTCCAGCGCGTCGTCGGTATCGGGCTTGTCCTTGAACGCGCGCTGTATAGTATAGTCCGCGATGTTGGTCAAGCTATCGTCGCCGATAATCGCAATCTCGGTATCGAACTCTTTTTCGAGCGCGGTTATCTCCTCGCGCTTTTGGTTCAGCAGATAGACCGCGACATCGGTCGGCACATTCATAATGAACTTTTGGGCCGAACGCGCGGCGATTTTATCCTGCAAATGCCGGAACAGAATCACGGCCGCGGTCTGGATGGACGGAACAATCCCCGAGCCCTTGCAATAGGGGCACGGCACATAGGAACTTTCCAAGAACGAGCTCCGCATCCTCTGGCGCGACAGCATCAAAACGCCGAAGCTGTTGATGCGCGTGATTTGGCTACGCGCGCGATCCCTGCGCATAACATCGCGCATTTTGGTTTCGAGCTTTTTGTTGTTCCGGTCGTCCTCCATATCGATAAAGTCGATGGCGACGATTCCGGCCAAGTCGCGCAGACGCAGCTGCAATCCGATTTCGTCCGCGGCTTCGAGATTGGTCGCAATCGCGGTCTTTTCAATATCGGTTTCTTTAATGGAGCGCGACGAGTTGACATCGATGGTCACCATCGCCTCGGTCTGGTTTATGACGAGCGACCCTCCGGACGGCAGCTCGACGAACGGCCCGTGCAGACCCTCCAATTGCCGCTCGATGCCGTATTTCGCAAACAGAGGATGGGCGACATCGTCATATTTCACGATTTGCTTTTTCGGCGGTTTTTTTCCATAAAGCTGCTGATAATATTCAATCGCGCGCTCGAAGGCTTCTTCGCCCTGAATCATCAGGACATCCTTCTCATCCGTTATAAAGTCGCGGACGACGCGCTTTAACAGGGAGTCCTCATAGTGAATGGTAGCAGGGGCCGACGACTCCATAACCTTTTTGCGTATGCCGTTCCACTCGTTCGTCAGAAAGTCGTAATCTTTCGCGATTTCCTCGGCCGAGGCGCCATAGGCCGCCGTGCGCAGAACGAAAGTCATCCCGCGCGGCACTTTCAGCCGATGCAGAATATCGCGCAGGCGATTGCGCTCGCCGCGGTCGGATATTTTCTTGGAAATGCCGTATCCGTTGCGCTTGCGGCTGTTGGGCATCAGAACCGCGAACCGGCCCGCCAAGGACAGGAAAGTCGACATCGACGCGCCTTTGTTTCCGCGCTCTTCCTTGACGCCTTGAATCAGTATGATTTGCTTTGGCTTTATGACATCCTGAATCTTGAACTCGGCGGCGCGCTTGGTCAGCTCTTTGTTGTCCTCGCCCGCGGATTCGTCGTCATAGTCGATAGTGTCGGCATCGTCCGCATCGTCGTCGTCGTCGACAAGGTTCGCATGCGCCAGCTCGATAAGCCGTTTTTTCTTCTCGGCGTCAACCTGGTAATAATCGGGATGTATTTCCGAAAACGGCAGAAACCCGTTGCGGTCCGAGCCATATTCGACGAAAGCGGCCTGCAACGAGGGCTCTATGCGAATGACTTTGGCCAGATAAACATTGCCCTTGATTTGCGGTTTAGTGGTTGTTTCGATGTCAAAGTCCGATACCCTCTGGCCGTCCGTTACCACGACGCGGGTCTCCTCCTGGTGAGCCGCATCTATATAGATGTTCTTCATAATTTAATCCTTTGTATTTCAACATAAAACGCGGGCGGCAAGTCCGGATTCCGCAGGCCACGGCCATTGTGGGAACCAAAGCGATTGTCATAAACGACGCCAGGACAAGCAAAAATGCGAATAAGTAAGGCATTCAACCCCTGTTTTTGTTGATTGCAAGAGCATAGCATATAAAAGCGATATTGTCAAAGCGATGCCGTCCGTCAGGTTTTCCCCTCCTTTGGAGGGGTGGCCGCCGGAGGCGGCCGGGGTGGTGCGTCCCGCGGGCACTACTCAAACCAAAACAAAAAATTGCAAAGCAATTTTTTGTCATTCCCGCGCAGGCGGGAATAGGGCTTTTAATCTTATAACAACAAACTTGTTTCAATCTCAAAGATAATCGGAAAAGCAAGTAGTAGCTGAATGTAAGGTTTAGAGCCCATTCCCGCCTGCGCGGGAATGACAAAAATCCCTTCGGGATTTTTGTAAAGTTTGCTATCATACTATAATTATGAAATCCTTGCGCCTATTGCTCATTGCTAACTGCTCATTGCTCATTGCTTCGGCCCGCGCCGAAGACAACTTCGACCAGAACCGCTGGCACGAGACCCTCCACCGTGTCCAAGACGCCGCCATAAATGCCAAAATCTCGGCCCGCACGATAAACCAAACAATCCAGGACTCGCAGTTCCTGCCCGAAATCATCCGCCGCGATAAAAATCAGCCCGAGTTCACGATAACGCTCCGCCAATACCTGGACAACTCAATAAACAATCTGCGGATTCAGCGCGGGAAAAAGGCCGGGCGCGAATACCCGACCATCCTCGGCCGGGTCGAAAAAAAATACAATGTTCCGCGCAATATCATTCTGGCGCTGTGGGGGATGGAGAGCGATTTCGGCCGGATGAAGAGCCAATATAAAATAAGCGATAGTTTTCTGACCCTGATTTACGACGGGCGGCGCGCCGGATTTTTCGAGGGCCAGTTGATTGCGCTGATGAAACTGGCCGACAAAAACGCCCTGCCGATTGAAACGATTCAGGGCTCGTGGGCGGGCGCGATGGGGCACTTTCAGTTTATCCCGACGACCTTGGCGCAATACGGCGTCGACGGAAACAACGACGGGAAAATAGACATCTCGAACTCGGTCGGCGATGCGATTTACAGCGCGGCGAATTACCTGTCGCGGTTGGGCTGGGATCCGAAGGAACGCATAGCGCGCCAGGTTAAATTGCCCGCGGACTTTAATATGATGTTCTGCGACGGCAACACGAAAAAATCCTTGGGCTCATGGCGCGCGATGGGAATTATCGGCGTGCCCGCGGCGACTAAAACGGCGGGCCTGATTTGCGATGCGAGCGTCTATCCCGCGGCCTGGCTGGCATACGATAATTTCTATCGCATAAAACGCTGGAACAACTCGAACTATTACGCGACCGCCGCCGCGATTCTCAGCGACAAGTTGAAGTAATCATTGATTTTCAACGCGTTTTATGATACTATGTGCAACCGCATTGCTTGACAATGCACAATCGCCCCCATTGCAATTTTCCGCAGAAATCCGGGACTATTTCATATGAAATAAGATTTTTTGCAAAAAAATAAAGATGATTTATAATCAACAAATCGGGGCGTAGCTCAGCCTGGTAGAGTGCTTGCTTTGGGAGCAAGATGTCGAAGGTTCGAATCCTTTCGCCCCGACCACCCTTCGCGCCTGCGGCGCTTCGGGTGGCAGGCCAGCGGATTTCCCTTTACAAAAAATCGCAAACGAATTATAATGCGTCGGAACCGAGTTGGGAAACTTGCGTTCGGGCTGTCGAAAGCCTTTGTTATAGCGGCGCGTTTTTATCGCGTCGTATCCGCGCGCAAAATATCATCGGCCCGTGGGCCGTTTTTTTGCGCCAAACTCCCGTTATGGTCGGGGGGCCGTATGCGAGCAATCCATACGGAATCATTCTATAACATGATTTTCGAACCCCCCGGCCGATTCCAATTTTCCCGACGAAGCCGTGCCTTCCGCGCGGTGTTCCCCTCCTTTGGAGGGGTGCCGCCACGAAGTGGCGGCGGGGTGGTGGCGATAACGCGCTGTGCCTAAACCAAAACAAAAAATTGCAAAGCAATTTTTTGTCATTCCCGCGAAAGCGGGAATAGGGTTCTAAACCTTGCATTCAGACAATGCTTGTTTTCACAATTACATTTGTATGTGAAACAAGTTTGTCGTTATAAGGTTGGAAGCCCAATTCCCGCCTGCGCGGGAATGACAAAAGTTTTTT
>JAISGC010000009.1 GCA_031263295.1 Rickettsiales bacterium | reverse complement strand
GAAATGCGACGCCGTCATCGACCGCGAGATGGGCGCGGCGACCGGCGGGATGAACCTGCCGTTGTGAGGGGTTAGGGGCGGGGGTTAGGGGTTAGTGAAACTTGTTATAGCTTTTATTTTTATAAATAAACTTTATCGCGTGTCGCACTAACCCCTAACCCCTTACCCTAACCCCTATCCGGACATTTAGCTCAGCCGGTAGAGCGTCTGCTTTACACGCAGAATGTCGGGGGTTCGAGTCCCTCAATGTCCACCACCCTTCGCGCCTGCGGCGCTTCGGGTGGCAGGCCACCAAAAATCGAGTGTCCGCCGAAGCTGCGAAGCAGCGAAGGCCGGGCGTGGCAGGCCGCCAAAAATCGAGCACCCGGCTTGCGCCGCACCGCCGCAAAACAAAAAAGGCAATATCTTGAAAGGCACCATCAAATCCCATGAAGATTTTCATTTGCCGGAGGACACCCCGGTTGTCCGCATGAACTCGTTCGTCGTAAAGTATGTTCCGAAAAGATACGAGACCGGGCAATACGGCCTGGTCGTGCCGAAAAAGGTCTTTCCGCTCGCGACCCTGCGCAACCGGATAAAGCGCAAGTTGCGCGAATGGCTGCGGAGCGAGCCCTTGCCCGCGGACAAGGACTGCATAATCATAGCGCGCACCGCGATCGTCGCGACGACCGACGGCGCCCATCAGATGCGCCGCGCCGGAAAGGGCATCGCCGAGGGCCGCGCCGATATTATCGTGCGCAAAGAGCCCCAGGGCCGCAGGAAAAAAATGACCAAAAAGCGCCGCATATTCGCGAGAGGATAGACGCAGTCAATTGCTTTTTTCCGCAATATTCCCGTAGACGACAAATCCAGTTTTTTCCATAACGAAACTTCCGTCCTTGTCCGCGGCGAACTCTATCGTCCGGCAGGATTTCGCCGCGCCCGGCGCGGGATCGCCGAATGTCGCGGCGTTGCAGGATACGGTCTCGTTGGCGGCAAAGCTGCGCGCAAACCCTGAATTATTTGTCCCGTATAGAACGCGGCCGACTTTGTCCATAACGAAGTTGCCGTTCTCATCCGCAAGCTTTGTAGAAGCGACATAGCAAAGCCGGCCCGGTATGTTTCCAAAGTTTTCGGCCTTGCAAACCACCGTGGCGCCGGCGTCAAACTCTTTCAATAAAATCGGCCCGTATCCGAACGACGGCGCGGCTATTTCGGTCACGGTAGGAGACGCATTCGATACCGGCGTTTCGACCGGAGCCGCCTGCGCACGCGTGGAAGAGCGGACGCCGAACGAAGACAATTCGGAAGAATATTTCCGGATGCAGGACATCAAATCCGCACCGCCGATTTCCAGCTCTTCCGCGGTCGCAGCATTGCAGAACGCCGCAAAGGCCGTTAAAAATAAAAACGAGCGTTTCATTTTGGGCATGCCTTATCATAAATAGGGGTTACATCAAGGTTATATCCAATCCTTTTATCGACAATGCTCCGTTCCGGGCATCCGAGTTCCTCGCCAGATATAAAGATCAGTTTCAGGCCCCCAGCTTGCAACCGGGTGTTATATATTAGCTGGCGCGGGGCATCGATAATGCTTAAATACAGGGAGTCAAGATTCGTCGCGTTTATGGCTCTTCTGTCGTGGAAGGAACCGCAATTGGCGAATCCATTTTTATTTTTCGCGCATATCCCTATCATACTTCCGTCCGCGACCGGCTCCCCGGACTGCGATGATACGATTGCTATGAATTGGTCCGAGCCTTTGTCAGCAACAATCTTCGCCAACTCGGTCTTGTTCACGAACTGGTTCAGCGGTATAACATCGCCCGCCTTTATACTGCGCCATAGCTGTTTTTGTGGCGAAGAGTACCCGGCCCAAACCTGCGGCCATATCGTCGCCCCGAACATCGGGCATTTTGACATATCGGGCTCCGCGGCGCGCGCCGCAGAGACGACCGCAGATATTAAAATCGCAATTATTTTTCGCATAAAAAAAGCCTTTCGGTTGTGCCAAAAGGCGGCGGGATTCTGAAAAGATCGCAATTAGACGACCGCTCCGTTTTCAATATATGGCGGAACAATCCCGCCGATGTGCGGGATGTTTTTTGACGCGCTTATCCTGCGCGCTAATTGTCGAGCTTTTCAGTTCTCGTCGTCCTTTCGGACCTGCGCCCATTATAGCACAGGAGATGAAAATCAAAAACAGATATTTTTCGCTTGCGTCGGTTCGCGCCGTTTTATAAACTCCGCCGGTTATGAAAGGATTCCTGGCGGCTTTCATAATCCTAACAAGTTTCGCAATGTTTTCGGCCCGAGCTCTCGATTGTTCTGGTGCGGAGTGTCTTGCAAATATGGGCGAAGTTCCGAATCTTACCGCGGCGATGACCGGCGGCAAGCCAATCAATATAATGAACTATGACGGGCGCGATATTGTTCTGCCCGCGGGCCTGCCGCTGTCGTATATCTACGGCTTTGGCAGCGCGGACGGAAAATGGATTTACCGCATCGACGGCGGATTGCTGCACAAGGTGCCGAACCCGAATTATATTCCGCCGATTGCCAATGGCGGCGGGTCCGCGACCGGGTCTGCGACCCCGGAAATCGACAAAAGAGCCGGATTTTTAGAGCAGGTCCGCGCGTCGGGCAGGGCGGGCAAGGTCATAGCGAAATTGCAATCGGACCCGGACAACTGGAACGACAACGCGAAGAAGACTATGTTTTTCAACCCGCTGGTTCTGAACGACGGAATCATTCCGATGATTTCGCGCGGGGACTTTGACGCGTCCGTTTCCGGCGCGTCGGTTCGGGCATTGCGCGATGGGGACAACACCGGCGCGGCCGTCCGTCTGGGCGCGGTCGAAGGAGACTGGTCGTTCGGACTGGACGGATATTTCGGCCGCAATCGCGCCGATACCGAATACAAATACGGGACCGCGGATGTCTGGGGCGCGGGCGCGCGGATTCAATACGATTGGCTGTCTGCGGGAGCGAAATATTTTGCCGCCGACTGGGCCGCCGTCGCGATTATGAACGATGCGGGCGGGGTCGATACAAGGGCGAAAAGCCGGTTCTTTTACGGATTTTTAGAGGCCGCGCCGGTATTTTTCGGCGCGGTTCAGCCGGTTATCCGCGCGAACTTATTGGCGGACGAAATCGCGGACGCATCGCGCCGTCGCGTTTTCGCGACATACGGCGGACGGATGTTTTTCGATGATAAATCAATGTCCGTCGCCGCGCGATACGGAGTCTTCGCCATGTCCGAAATCGACGGGTTTGACGCGGGCGCGTTCGCCGACTGGCATTTCTCGGACGACGGATTTTTGGTTTCGGCGCGCGCCGGACTGCGGCGCATTTCCCTTGAACTCGGCCTTTCTTTCTGACACCATATTTTTATGATAACGCGGCTGACCCTGACCAATTTTCGCAATCATAAATCTTTCCGCATTGACGGCGCGGAACGGATTGTCGCGCTCGCGGGGCCGAACGGCGCGGGCAAGACGAATATCTTGGAGGCCTTGTCCTTGCTCGGCGGCGGAACCGGAATGCGCGGCGACCAAGCCGAAGACATTGCGAACTTCGAGACCGCGGACGATTGGGCGGTCGCGGCGGAGATTTCCGACGGCCCGGATGCTGGCTGCGGCGCCGCCGTTTCGGTATTTTGGGAAGGCCGCACGCGCAGGCGAGCGAAAATAAACGGCGAGGCCCGGCCGCTTTCGGCGCTGGCCGAATTGCTCGGCGTGGTCTGGCTGACGCCCGCCGAAGATTTATTATTCGTCGGGTCGGCGGCGAACCGGCGGGCCTTTTTCGACAACTTGGCCGCCGGGTTCGATCCGGCGCATCTGGGGCGGACCGCGCGCCTGTCCAAATTATTGTCCGAGCGGAGTTATGCGTTAAAGAACGGGGGGGCCGCGGGCCCTGATGAGAATTGGCTGGACCGCATAGACGACGCGCTCGTTTCGACGGCGGCCGCCGTCGCGGACGGACGGGTTCGGTTCGCGGCCGAGCTGAATCATTTTTATGAAGCGGGCAGGGTGGGCATTTCGGGGCTGCTCGAAACCAAAATCATAAATGGCGAAAAAGCCGGTGATTTTGAGCTTTTTTACAGAAATTATCTGGCCGAAAACCGCCTATTGGTCGGCGACAAAATGTCGGTGGACGGGCCCCATCGCTCGGACTTTTCGGTTCATAACAACGCGCTGAATCTTGACGCGGGCCGGACTTCGAGCGGCCAGATGAAGCTGCTCTTAAACAAGCTGGTCATAGCGTTCGCGAAACTGATGGCGGCGCGGCGGCCCGACCGGGCGCTGTTGATTTTACTCGACGAAGCGGACAGCCATTTGGACGCGGACGCGCGGTCCGAGTTATTTTCGGCGCTGTCCGGGGCCGCCGCGCAGGTCTGGCTGACCGGGACGAATGCCGCCGCATTTTCCGAAATCGACGGATGCAGGGTTATTGCAATTCATAATTCATAATTCACAATTCATAATTTTCCCCACCCAAGTTTTGCTAGGGCTCGCGCGTTCCACGCTCGCCAAGCAAAACTTTCCCGCCCCACTTCGTGGGGCAGGAGGAGCGCGACGGCGGGCCTTCAATTATGAATTATGCATTATGAATTATGAATTGATATTTCTCCCGTTACAAAAAAACCGCAAGCGGATATAATGCGGCGGAACCGGGTTGGGAAGCCCGCGTTCTGGGATTTAGCGATCCCATACAAAAGCGGCGCATTTTTCGCGTCGTAATCCGCGCATAAAATCCGAGCCCGCGATGGGCCCTTTTTTATGCCTTCGGCCGAATCAGGCCGATCCCGCTATGGTCGGGGGGCCGTTCGCGAGCAATCCGAACGGAATCATCCTTTAGTATGATTCGCTAAATCCCCGACCGCAAAGTTTCCGACGAAGCCGCGCCTGCCAGCTGGTGTTCCCCTCCTTTGGAGGG
>JAISGC010000007.1 GCA_031263295.1 Rickettsiales bacterium | reverse complement strand
CGGGGTGGTGCTGAAAGCGGGAATTGACTAAAACCAAAACAAAAGTTTTTGTAAAAAACTTTTGTCATTCCCGCGCAGGCGGGAATGGGGCTTTTAACCTTATAACAGCAAACTTGTTTCACATACAAAGATAATTGTGAAAACAAGTAGTGTCTGAATGTAAGGTTTAGAACCCTATTCCCGCTTTCGCGGGAATGACAAACGATTGTTTCACAATCGTTTGTTTTGGTTTTGGCAGTGCAAATGTGAATCACCACCCCGCCCCGCTCCGGGTCTGCGACCCTTCGCGGGGCACCCCTCCAAAGGAGGGGAACACCCGTTGGAAGGCATCGCCTACGCCGCTTTTTGCTTTTCGGCGAAGACTTGGATTGCTGGCTTGTCGCCGCGAACGACCGCCGCGTCGATTATGACCTCGGAGAGATTCTCGGCGTCGGGCGCGTCGAACATCGGCGCGAGCAGAATCTTTTCGAGTATGGACCGCAGGCCGCGCGCGCCGGTTTTGCGCTTTAACGCCAGCCCCGCGATTTCCTTCATCGCGTCGTCCTTGATGGTGAGTTTGATGCCCTCCATCTCGAACAATGCCTGATATTGCTTGACAATCGCGTTCTTCGGCTCGGTCAGTATTTTCAGCAATGCGGCCTCGTCCAGCGGCTCCAAGGATGATATAACCGGCAGGCGCCCGATAAGCTCCGGGATGATTCCGAACTTGACCAAGTCCTCGGGCTCGACATCCGCATAATTGGCGTTGGAATTGCGCTCTTCCCTGCTCTGCACATTTGCCGTAAAGCCTATCGCCGCGCGCTCGGATTTCCGGTTCGCGATTATTTTCGAGAGGCCCTCGAACGCGCCGCCGCAGATAAACAGAATGCCGGTCGTGTCGACCTGCATTGTTCCCTCTTGCGGATGCTTGCGGCCGCCCTTTGGCGAGACCTCGGCCTTGGTGCCCTCGATAAGTTTCAAGAGCGCCTGCTGCACGCCCTCGCCCGAGACATCGCGCGTCAAGGACGGATTCTCGGACTTGCGCGAGATTTTATCAATCTCGTCGATGTAAATAATCCCCTTCTCGGCGCGCGCGGTGTCAAAGTCCGCGTTCTGCACAAGCCGCGTCAGAATATTTTCGACATCTTCCCCGACATAGCCCGCCTCGGTCAGCGTCGTCGCGTCCGCAATCGCGAACGGAACATTCAGCATCCGCGCCAAGGTCTGCGCGAACAAAGTCTTTCCCGTTCCCGTCGGCCCGATTAGAAGTATGTTTGATTTCTGAATCTCGACATCGCCCTGCAAGCCCGCGCCGTGTCTTTTATAATGATTGTAGACCGCGACCGAGAGCGTCTTTTTCGCGGCCTCTTGGCCGACGATGTATTCGTCCAGCGCCTTGTAAATCTTCTTCGGCGTCGGAAGGTTGGTCGCGTCCTTGATGACCAAGTCCTTCTTCTCGTCGTTCAGCATATCGTTGCAAAGCTCGATGCACTCGTCGCAGATGCAGACCGATTGGCCCGACACCAGGCGCTTGACCTCGTGCATCTGCTTGCCGCAGAACGAACAAAAATCCGCGACCGGCGTTTCGGAAATAATCTTGTTGTCGTCCATTTCGACTCCGTGTTTTTCAATGGGGATTATATCATAAAAAAACGCGGGTTCAAGTTAGGGAAGGACTAGGATTAGGACTAGGACTAGGGAGAGCTCGTTATAACGCCGCAGCGCAACAACAAGCTCCATCTAGTCCTAGTCCTAACTACCTCAACATATCCTCCCAAATGTTGCGGTTGCTGCCCGCGTAGAGCACCAAGGCGCACATACTGCCGCAGATGGCGTAGTCGCCCGAAATCTTATTGCCCAACCTTACTTCATTTCCCGATCCGCGGTTTGTAATCTTGCAATAACATTGGTCGCCGCCCGGGACATACCGCCAAGTTCCGCCGATAAAGCTGTTTGGCGAGAGGCCGAAATTTCCGCTGAGGCCGTCTTCGTTGACGGAAGAGGCATAGCCGCTTGTCTCAACGCTGATTTTGCAAAACTTCGCGGCCGGCGCCGCCGACGCTGCGAGCGCGAGCAAAATAAATAATTTTTTCATGAGTTTTCTCCCTGTTTTTGTTTTTTACGCAATGCCTTTCAGCGGGCGTTCCCCTCCTTTGGACACGCACTGCCGCCCGAAGGCGGCGGGGTGGTGCTTGTAACAAGCACTGCCGTTCTTCGCCACCACCCCGTCATTTTTCGCTGGGGTCGATGACCCCCGCGAAAAATGCCACCCCTCCAAAGGAGGGGAACACCGCGCGTCAGGCACAGCTTCGTCGGGAAATCTGTAAAAGGCCGGGTGGGTTAAGAAATCATATCAAAGAATGATCCCGCCAAGATTGCTCGTGACGGCCCCCCGACCATAGCAGGGTTAGGGCATAAAAAAGGCGGCACTCGCCGCGGTCGCCTAATTCTTTTAATCAGGCGTTTTTTTATGCGCGGATTACGACGCGAAAATGACGCGCCGCTTTGATATGGGCTTCTTACGGCCCCGGCCAAGTTTCCCAACTTGGTTCCTTTTCATTATAGATGTTATGCATTTTTTTGTAAAGGGCTTTTTAACGACTAGTGACTAACGCCTAACGACTAATGGCGGCGCGACGGCGGGCACACCACTAGTCACTAGTCGTTAAAAAAACAACTGCCCGCCGGAGTTTTAATATCGTCAATACGCCATATCAATCGGACCTGTCAACAACATCTTGCCAGCCTGAAATCCCGCGCATAGATTTGCGCAGTTCGGATATGTGCCGCTCCTCTCGGCCCAAGAGCCGTTGCATCCGCCCAGCCATACATCCAGCCTCCCCACCACGACCCATCCCGTCGGATTCGGCGACAGAGTTTGGCACCAGCAGAAATACCCGTTCGACGAGTGAACCGGTTTTGCGGCATAACCGCTTCTTGCCGATGCAAAGGAAACAGGCTCGACACTTGCCGCGCATCCGGCCGGAATATTATTGCTGCATCCCGCTTCGTATGACAAATCGGACGAGCAGGCATAGCGCCCGGAAATGACGGCGCCGTTTGTCATAGTGCTGGTCCAGGTCCGCGCGTTCGCGTCCGCCGACCACGAGGCGACGCCGTCGACCACGCAGAACTTGGCGGCCTCGGCGGCGCCAATTAGCAAAGTGCAAAGTGCAAAGTTCAATGAGATTTTGCCGAATGCACTTTTGCCTTTTCGCGCGCCGCAATTGAACTTTGCACTTTGTAAATTGAACTTTTTCATTGTTTTCTCCCTTTTGTTTTCTTACGCCGTCGGCGCGCGGGCCCGGGCCATGCGCCAGGGAGGCCGGGGCCGAGGCCCGCGCGCGGACGGCGGCGACTTGGCCGCAATGATGGTTCGGGTCATCGCGGCGCAGTAGAAAACCAACGGGAGTTGCGATCGGGGAGTTCGAAAATCATGTATTTGTATGATTCCGCATGGATTGCTCGCAGGCGGCCCCCCGACCATAAACGGGGATGTTTGGCAAAGCCAGCACGGACTGCGGCGGGCGTAAGCCCGGCGTAGCCGAAGGCGAAGCCAGGGCATAAAAAAAGACCGCTCGCGGTCATCTTTCATGCGCGGATAACGACGCCAAAAAGATGCGTCGCAAATACAAGAGCTTTCGACAGCCCGAACGCAAGCCTCCCGACTTGGTTCCCGTCCATTATATCCGCGCGGACGATTCGGAACAAGAACTTTTTTTTCTCCATTCCGCGCCAAATATCGAAAATCCGCGCTTTTTTCGCAATAGGTTTCTATTCTTTTAACGACTAACTACTAACGACTAGTGACTAACATTAGTCACTAGTCGTTAGTCACTAGTCGTTAAAAAAAGATTATTTCTTTTCAAGTTGTCCGTCGATAAGTCCGAACGCCTTCGCATCCATCGCCGACATCCAGTTGTCGCGCTCCATCGCGTCGCGGAGCGTCTCTTTCGATTGGCCGGTAAAGTCCGACAGCATCTCGATTGATTTTTCTTTCAGCTTTTTCGATTCCGCGATTTGGATTTCCATATCGGTGACCTGGCCCTGCGCACCGCCGTGCGGCTGGTGTATCATAATCCGGGTGTTCGGCAATGCAAAGCGCTTGCCCTTCGTTCCGCCCGCCAGAAGTATCGACGCCATCGACGCGACCATTCCGATTCCGATTGTCGAAACCGGCGCCTTGATGAACTTCATCGTGTCCAGAATCGCAAAGCCCGCGTCGACCTCGCCCCCCGGGGATTGGATATACATCATAATCTCGGCGTTCGGATTTTCCGATTCGAGCAGCAAGAGTTGCGCGATTATCACATTCGCCATCGGCATATTTATTTCGCCTTGCAACATAATTATCCGGTCGCGAAGCAGGCGCGAATAAATATCGAAGCTGCGTTCGCCTTTCGGAGTTTCTTCGATTACCATTGGGATTAGAGACATTTTATTTTTCCTTTATTATTTTCGGTAAATTATAACATATAAAAATCGGTTTTCAATTTTACATTCTTGACAAAAGTTCCAAAGGAACTTTTGTCAGCCCCGCGCAGGCGGGGCCAGGGCTCTAAACCTTACATTTCGCTACTACTTGTTTTTACAATTATCTTTGTGTGCGAAACAAGTTTTTCGTTATAAGTCTTAAAGCCCTATTCCCGCCTGCGCGGGAATGACAAACGATTGCTTTGCAATCGTTTGTTTATGAAACCTCACAACCTAAACCCCGTCGGCCTGAAACCTATGCGGCGATTCAGTTCCGGGCGGGTGTTCGTCAAAAGCTCGCCGACTTTTTCTTTCGAGAAGTCGTATCGGTCGGCCTCGCACTTTGTCTTGTAAAGCGCGCGGCGCATCATCGCGGTCAGTTCGCGCCTGAGGTTCCGCACGCCCGCCTCGTTCGTATAATTCGCAATCAGGTGCTTTATCGCGTCGTCGTCCATTGTGATTCCCGCGACATCCCAGCCCGTATCGGCGGCCGCGCGCGGCAGCAAATGGCGGCGCGCTATCTCGACCTTTTCGTCAAGCGAGTAATCGGGCATCTGAATTATCTCCATCCGGTCCAGCAGCGCGGGCGACATTTTAAGGCTGTTCGCAGTGGCGATGAAGACCACATTCGATAAATCAAAATCAACCTCTAAATAATGGTCGCGGAATGTTTTGTTTTGCTCCGGGTCGAGTATTTCAAGCAGCGCGTGCTCCGGATCGCCGCGGTAATCCTTGCCCATCTTGTCGATTTCATCCAAGACTATCACGGGGTTGTCCGCGCCCGCGCGTTTCAGCGCGTCCATTATGCGGCCGGGCTGCGACCCAAGATATGTCCGGCGGAATCCGCGGAAGTGCGCCTCGTCCGAGACGCCGCCCAAAGAAATCCGCTGATACTTCCGGCCCAGCGCCCGCGCTATCGATTGGCCCAATGAAGTTTTTCCCACGCCCGGCGCGCCGACCAAGCAAATTATCGTGCCCTTGGAACTGCCCGTTTTTTTCATAACGGCCAGATGCTCCAAGATTCGTTCTTTCACATTTTCGATTCCGTAATGGTCGTTGTCGAGTATCGATTTCGCCGCGTCCAAATCAATCGGCGTTATATCGGACTTTCCCCACGGCATCGCAAGCAGCTCGTCGAGGTATGTTTTTATCAGCGCGTGCTCCGACGAATGCGTCGACATCACGCGCATTCTTTTTGCCTCGGCCAGCGCCTTTTTCTTCACATCGTCGGGCATCGCCGATTTCTCGATTTTTCCGTCGTATGATTTGGCGACATCCTCGTCGTCCTCGACCTCGCCAAGCTCCTTTTGTATCGCCCACATTTTCTCGCGCAGAATCGCATCGCGGTGGTTTTTCTGGAACTCGGCGGAGACTTTTTTCGCGATATTGTTTTCAAGATTCGCGACCTGGGTCTTCATGGTCATTTTTTGCAGAAGTATTTCGAGCTTTTCCCGAAACGATTCGGCGCCGAGCATACGCACCGCGTCCGCGGTCTCGATGCCAGCCATATGGACCATCGCGTCCAGCACGGCCGCCATGGGAAATCCGATTTTCACGGCCTCGCGCAGCTTCGATATGTCGCCGACGAAGCGGCGGCTGGACGCGTTGATTTCCTCGGTCAGCTCGACCGCGCGGTCCAGCAGCCCCTCGACCACCGGATCCTTCGAATCGTCGATCTGCGGAATCTGGTCGCATTCGGCCGCGAAGATTCCGTTCTGGACCGATATGTTGGACAGGCGCACGGGGCACAGGGTCTGGAATGTTATCTGGGCGGATTTGTCCGGCATAGTCAGGACCTGGGCCAGGTTCGCCGCGCAGCCCACATCGTATAGGTCCGACGGGCGCGTCGGATAGCCCGCGGACTTTTGCGCGACCAGGATGACCTGCTTCATCCCGGACTGGCGCTCGTCCTTGGCTGCGAGGGCGATGGTGCGGACGACATTCGGAAAGTCAATCTGCATGGGCAGCGTTATTTCCGGCATAAACGCCATATTTTTGGTTGGTATTATAAATAGTCTCGACATCGGTTTTTACCTTTGCGATACAATATAGTATTTTTGGAAAAAATTGCAAGGCGCGATGCCGCGCCGGGCATTATCTTGCGCAGTGCAAAAAATAAAGCGGCAACGCGATAACGCGCCACCTCCTGCCCCCTTGTGGGGCGGGATAGAGTTGCTTGGCAACTTGTTGCCTAGCAACTCTTGGGTGGGGGTATGTGCTTTATAAGTCAGCTCCCCCCACCCAGGATTTTCTAAATCTCGCAGGCTTCGCCTGCTCGACAAGAAAATCCATCCCGCCCCACAAGTGGGCAGGAGTGGCTCGTCGTTGCGCTCTTCTTAAATTAAAAACTATGATTTCCTCGCGCACTGGCATCGTGCGTTGCACGATGGGCCGCTGCCGAGATTCTGCTTCGCGCAGTCGCCCAGCATCTCGAAATTGTCGAAGCCCTGCGCGCCGCACATCCGCTCGGCGTCCGCGCGCGCAGATTCCCAGGTCTTGCCGGTCGGCGTCGTGATTACGACCTCGACGGTCGCGGTGGACGGGCATTTGCTTTGCGTGGCGACGGCGGGCGTAGCGGCCGCCGCGCGCTGTCTTTCGGCGGCCGCTTTCTCGGCGGCCTTGGCGCGGGCCCTTTCTTCGGAGTTTGCTTTATTTATCTCGGCGACGCGCGCGTTGAACGCCGCGGTCAATGAATCGAAGTCAGAAAGATACGATTTCTCCGCCGGATTTTCGGCGACGATTCCGGCCTGGGCCGCCGTCGGCGCCGGGGCCTCGTCCGCGACGGCTTCTTCCGCCGCGTCATCGGTTTCTTCTTCGGCAGGTTCTTCATTGGCCGCGGGCGGCGGCGAAGAAGAATCCTCGCACATAGTCCGCACAGGATTCCAAAGCTTGCCAGTTCCGCAATTGCAGTCTGGCGTCTGGCGCGGGCCGTCTATTCTTCTCGGTGTTCCGCCGCCGTTTTTGCAGGTCGCGGAAAACGATTCCCATTCGCTCGGATTCGACGCGGCGGGCTCCGCGGATTTCTTCACGCAGCTCTGCTCGCTGCCCACATATTTCACTTCTTCGCCGGGCTCGCACGGATAACTGGCCTCGGATACGCACCTATTTTTTAAGTTGCTCCATTTCGTAAGGGTCTGGCAATTATGGGTGTCGGCGGCTGGGGCCGCGGCGGGCGTCTTGCACCCGCAGGTTATATAAATTACCCGAACGCTGGCGTCTGTCGTTCCATTGACCTGATACTTGCCATATCCGACGGCTTTGCATTCCGCGGCCGAATTTTTAGCTATGTTGTCGGACGAGTTCAGCATCGTTGTGGTTTTCGCGGGCAGATAATGCGGATCGTCGCAGCCTTGGACGGGCAGCCATTTTGCTTTTTCTTCCGCGGTCGCGTTGTCGTATGATTTATAATTCGGATTCATCCAGTTGCTGTCCGCGGCGAACGCGGGCGCGGCAAAGACGACGGCCAAAAAGACAAGCAAAAGGTTTTTCATATTCGTGATTATAGCATATTTTCGCCGTCGAAAAAAGCGCAAGCGGCGCGGCGGGATAGAGTTGCACGGCCGCAAGGCACCATAAGTCTCCCCTTCCCTTGGGAACACGCACTGGCGGCGAAGCGCGACGGGAATTCCGCGCGGTGTTCCCCTCCTTTGGAGGG
>JAISGC010000003.1 GCA_031263295.1 Rickettsiales bacterium | reverse complement strand
TCAGCATATATGTTACCCTCGGACGCCGTGCCTGCGGCGCGGGGTTCCCAGCCTTTGGTGGGTTGTAATTTTTGGCGATGCTAAATTTGAGGGGGTGGTGGCGAAGATAGGCACTGCCTGTTACAAGCACCACCCCGCCGCCCTTCGGGCGGCACCCCACCAAAGGAGGGGCAAACCTGTTATTGCGCGTCGGCAACGGGTTAAGCGGCGGGAGCTTCTGCGGACGCCGCTTCCGGCGCGGGTTCGGCGGCCGGAGTTTCCACCGGAGCCGCCGGTTCGGTCGCGGGCGCGGCGGACGCTTCCTTCGCCTTGGCCAGTTTCTCTTCGCGGGCCTTCAATTTCGCAAGCGTCTTTTCAGACGGCGCCGATTTAATCGGCTGGTTCGGAATCTCGCGCTTTGCAACCAAGCCCGCCGCCGCCAAGAACTTATAAACGCGGTCGGATGCTTTGGCGCCTTTGCCCAGCCAGGCCTTTACCTTGTCCGCATTGAAGACAATGCGCTTGTCCGACTCCTTGGGCTGCATCGGATCGTATTTGCCCAAGACCTCCAAAACATTTCCCGAGTCGCGCCGCTCGCGGCTGTTCAACGCAACAATGTGATAATACGGATTTTTCTTCGCGCCGTGCCGTTGAAGTCTTATAACCACTGCCATTTTCTTATCCTTTGTTAGAAGTCAAGGACTAGGATTAGGACTAGGACTAGGTGGAGCTTGTTATAATGCTGACGCGCAACAACGAGTTTCACCTAGTCCTAGTCCTAATCCTAGTCCCTAACAATTAAAAACTCACCGGAAGCGAAACTCGCCCGTCCGGTGTCCCGCGGCCCCAGCCGAAGGATTTCTTTACGATCGCATTATATCACCGATTCGAGAAATGTCAACATTTAGTGACTAACTACTAACGACTAGTGACTAATGTTAGTCACTAGTCACTAAAAACTACTTCTGGCACTCGTGCATCAGGACATAGTTTTCCAAAATCTGGCCGCAAGTTTCCTTGCCGAAGAAATCGCAAAGCGTCCCGAAGTCGCGCCGACGGTCGGTCAGACCGCAGCGGCCGAAATCTATGATGTGAAGGCTTCCGTCCGGGCGCAAAATCAGATTCTCGCCGTGCGGATCGCCCTGCGAGAAACTTGGGCGCGGATCGGCCATCATCTTGTCGAACTTGTCCGCGGTCTCGACGCCGACGACGGGCTCGTATTCGTGGCGAAGGAATGGCTTGTTGTCGAAGGATTCCGGCAACAGCGCCGGAATTATGCGGCGCGCCTTGCCGTAATCGAAATGCATATAATAGAGCATCTCCGCGATTGCGAATGTTATGTCGTCGCGCTGCGGGCGGGGCAGGCGGTTGAACACGCGCCGCTTTAACAGGATGCCGTCCGCAACGCTGGTTTCTATGATGTATTTCGCGCCCATCTGAACAATATTCGGCCCGTGGATTTTCCCGTCGAAGTATTGCATAAACTGGCGGCCGATGAACTCGCGATAGACCAAAAGGTCCGCATTCCAGACCCCGGGCCGAACCTCGTTTTTAAGGACATAATTGTTTCCGGCCGAAGACATAATCGAAAAGCAGGCGCTCTGGGTTCCGCTGTTTATGAACTTTTCCGGCAGGAATCCGGCGGGGCACATAACATCATAGACCTTGTCGGGCTTGGTATTGTCGCCCATAGTTTTTTCGTCGAAACCGTTTCCCTTTATCGCGAGATGGCGGGTGTGATTGCCCAGAATCATAGTCAGGTCGTCGGTTATTTTTATGTCGATTGGCTCGCTGCCGGTGCTCTGGCGGTCCAAAAGGCCGTGCAGAGAGTTGCGCAACGCGCCGTCGTCCCCAAGCCGGTTGGAAATATCGAAAGAAACTGATAATTTCATATTGCTCCTCATTTTGGGGAATTATAGGACAAAAAGCGATAATTGTCAAGATTGAGAGCACTCAAATGACGGGGTGGTTCCAATGTGAAACACCACCCCGCCGCCTTCGGCGGCACCCCTCCAAAGGAGGGGAACACCGCCCCACCGCACTACCCCTCGAACCTTCTCTCGACATCCCGCGTCATCGCGAAAAACTTTTTCGCGCGGGCGTCGGGCAATTCGGCCCGCTCGGTCTTCATAATCCCTTCCAGATTTTTGGCGATGGCATCGGACAAAAGCTCCATCGCCGCCTGCCAATCCCTGTGCGCGCCGCCCGCGGGCTCGGGCACAATCTCGTCGATAATATTCAACTCGGCCAGGTCCTGCGCGGTCAGTTTCATAGCCTCCGACGCCTGCGGCGCGAACTTGTTATCCTTCCACAAAATCGAAGCGCAGGATTCCGGCGCGATAACCGAATAAATCGCATTCTCCAACATCAGGATTTTATCCGCGGTCGCAATCGCAATCGCGCCGCCCGATCCGCCCTGCCCCACAATAACCGCGACATAGGGCGCGCGGATGGACAGGCCGACCTGCATCGTCCGCGCAACGGCCTCCGATTGTCCGCGCTCCTCGGCCTCGCGGCCCGCGAAAGCGCCGGTCGTGTCGACCAAGGATATGACCGCGAGCCCGAACCGCTCGGCCAGACGCATCAGGCGCTGGGCCTTGCGATAGCCCTCCGGGTTCGGCATTCCGAATCTGTGCTTTTGCCGCGTTTCAATCGTGCGGCCCAGTTCCTGGCCCAGCATAACCGCCGGAATCCCGCGGAAATAGCAAATCCCGCCGACCAGCGCCGGGTCCTCGGCGAACAATCGGTCGCCCGCGAGCGCGGTCCAATTTTCGGTCATTCCCGCGGCATAGTCCAAAAAGTGCGGCCGGTTTTCATTGCGCGCGAGTTTGACTTTTTCATACGCCTTCGATTCCTCGCCATCTTTTTTCGCCGCCGCGCGGCTGTGCCGCTTGTCCTCGGCGGGCGTCGCGGGCGCCGTG
>JAISGC010000090.1 GCA_031263295.1 Rickettsiales bacterium | reverse complement strand
TTATTCATTATTCTTTATTCATTTTTTCTGATATAATTATCCAAAGAGAATGTTAAAATCCATTGGCGTTTTTGCCGCAGTTTTTGCGCTGGCGTTTTTGCCGTCCGTCGGCGCCGCGGCCAAATGCAAAATATCGGACCTGCAAAAGTGCCTCGATTCCGCGTGTTATGACGAACTCGACGCGGGCAGCCGATGCTATATGTGCGGAACCAGCGCGGCGAAAAAGCCCGAAAAGGAAAAATACGCGCTCGGCGACACGCCCGAGATGCAGACGCTCGCGGTCGGCAAATCGTCAAAAAACACCCTGTCCGACAAAGAGCTGAAAAAGGCGCCGACTGATCCCGGATCGCGCTATCAATGGGCGACGGACGAATGCCTCGCGAAACTCAAAGACTGCGACGCCGAAGAGGTCGCGGACAATTACGACAAGCTTATCGACGCGTCGTGCAAAATCGCGATGGGCGAGAGCGAATACGCGGAATCGATGAAAAAGGCCGCGGTCAAGAAAACGCGCGAAAATTGCCAGGCGGAAATGAATGTCTGCGTTTTGGCGGACAAGCGCTGCGGCGGAAATATGTTGAAGTGCGAGACGGACGAGGTCTTCAATCGCGAGGTTTCGGCCTGTTTGGTCGAGGTTTCGGGCTGCGGCGACTTTATGACGGACCTTCGCAACTTCGCCAAAAGGACGCGCGACGATATGGTCAAGAAAAACGAAAGCCGCCTGGCCGATTTGATTCTGTTGCGGCAGAACGAACGCAAGAACAAGATGGAGATGGCCCAGCGCTTGTGCGGCGGCGGCGGAAAAGACGGCTGCATTATGGAAATCTGCGGCAATCTTCCGACAGGCCTCGACGAGAACGGGCAATGCGGCGCGGCGGAAAAAATCTGGGCGAACGCGTTTTGCAAGTTCGTGGATGTTGCTTGTGATAAATTGAAGTGAGTGAGTTAGTTTAAGAGAATAAGAGAATGCGAACGCTTCGCGTTCGCAGAGAATAAGAGAATGAAACTTGTTAAAAGGTTTTTATTAAAAATTAAAACACCTCGCTTGTTGCGAGCTCTGTTCTCTTATTCTCTTATTCTCTTATTCTCTGCCGTTTGCGGCGAAGCCGCAAACGGCGCGCCTGCGGCGCGGGGACGCCCCGTCGCGGCAGTTGCAAGGGCGCCGGTGGCCGCGGTTGCAAAACCCGTTGCGGCAATTGCTGCGGCGACACCGGCACCGGTTGCACCGGTCGCGGAGCCCGAGCCGGAGGAAGAGATTTACGAAGAGGAAATAGTCGAGGCGCCCGCGCCCGCGGCGTCGGCGGCCGAATCGGAAGAGCTGGGCGCGGAAAATAAAAACCTGCAATTCGGCGCGCGGTTCGGTCTGGTCGCGAGCGAATCGGACGAGGACGAAACGCCATTGCAAAAAATTATCAGAGAGCAGAGGGAAAAACTTTTCGGCCGCGCAGCCGAGGAGGGCGGCGTTGTTGTGAAAAACCAAACCGCATCGCTCGGGAAAGATACTGCGATTCAATGCGACGAGGATCTGCGCGCGTGCGTCGCGAAAAAGTGCGGCGGGACCGATTGGAAAAATTGCTGGAAGGACGGCGATACGGACTTTGGAATGAAGCTCGATTCTTGCCGCCGCGACACCAAATGCTCGGGCGAGGAATATAACGCGCTCGCGACGGAAATCAAGGCGGACCGCGAGCAGACCAGCCTTTTGTCGCGATTCAACGAGACCATAACCTGCGGCAAGACTTACAATAATTGTCTGCGCAAGTTCTGCGGCGACGAGCAATATTCCGCCTGCATCGAGCGCAACGGCGATCCCGCGCGGTGCCGCAATTTCGCGGGAAGCTATCAGAAATGCTGGTCTAAATCGGGCGGCGACGCGGCGATCGCGTCCTGCGATTCGGAATATAAAAAATGCCGCGAGGCCGATTCGGGATTGCAGTCGCGCGCGATGGAACTCTTCGCGAACCTTCGCGTCGACCTTGAAAAAAACATTCTGGACTGGGAGGCCGAGCTTTATAAACTCCGCGATTCCATGACCAATATGTGCAAGATGTCGGACGGAATGTTCGACAACCGGTCCTTGCAATGCGTCTATACCGTCGAGCTCTATGCCGACAACGACGGCAAGTCGACCCAGTTCGCGTCCAAAAAAATGCACGGCGGCGAAACTTACACCTGCAACCCCGATGTCTTCGGAATCGACATAACGACATTCAAGGAGAACGCGTATAGATTGACGAGGTCCCAGACCGCGGCGTCGTCAGCGATGCTCGGCGCCGGGGCCGGAACCGCGGTCGGAGCCCTGACCAGCGGGGCGATTGGCCGCGCGATAGATTCGGCCAAGACCGCGAAAGAGGCCAAGAAGGCCGAGGAAAATATGGCCGGAACGACCGAGAATGCGTCAACGCCCGACGCGCCGAAATCCGCCGAAAAACCGGGCGCTGATGCAACTGGTAATGGAAATGAGGGGGGGGGGCAACCGCAGGCTCAGGTGGCGCCGCCGCCGACGCAGGTGCAACAGACGGGGAATCAGGAACAGAGAGCCGATGAAGTTGTTGTTGCCGAAGAGCAAGATACGGCGCCCGCGGCGAAGGGAACAGAAGATAATCCATACACGGAAGCGGAGGCTCTGGAATTAAAAAGAGCCGGAACTCCGGTCGCGAAAACATCTTATATAAAAACCACCAGCGGCGCTTCGCGTCAATTGCAGGCGAACGAGTATGGCTATTACGGCGCGGTGTGATGCGTGGCAACCTTCTAGCGCGTTCCAGTTCCCCGCCCGGGGCGGGGAACTGGAACTCGTTGGTGGGCTCTGCTCGCTATCTCAATCTGACCCGTCTGGTGTCGCTGGCCAGCATCCGATCGGTGCCAATCACATCCATGCGCGGGCCGTATAATAATTTCTCGATAGCGTCCCGAAATCCGCGCGGTATTCCGCACCGATACGGCGCATAGACCACCGGCCCGAACTTTTTCAGATTCGACATATTGTATTTGTATCCGTTCTGGCGGATTACATAGGACTGAAACGGCGTCAGGCCCAGTCGCCGCGTCAAAAAATCCATATCGTAAGACATGGTTTTATTATAAGAAAATCGCGTCGGGCGATGCCATAGGAGTGAGTTCTCAAAGCGCGACGGGCAGGACGCGCGGTGTTCCCCTCCTTTGGACACGCACTGCCGCCGAAGGCGGCGGGGTGGTGCTTGTAATGGGCAGTGCCACGCTTCGCCACCACCCCGTCATTTTTCGCTTCGCGAAAAATGCCACCCCTCCAAAGGAGGGGAACACCGCGCGTCAGGCACGGCTTCGTCGGG
>JAISGC010000080.1 GCA_031263295.1 Rickettsiales bacterium | reverse complement strand
CTATCACTTTTTATTTTCTCCGGGCCTCCGGCCCTTGAAAATAAAAAGGGCGAGTTTTATCAAAACTCGCCCCACCGGGCAGTGCTTCTATTTTTGCCTTTGCGATTTTCCAGTCGCGTGGTATAATCCGCGGGAGAGAAATGAAGAAAATTATTGCTATTTTTGCGGCGCTGTTCGTGGGCCTCGGCGCGGCGCGGGCCGCGGTCAGTTCGTCCGGCGACGGCCGCGGGAACCAGCAGACCGCGAACACTTACCGCAACAACCAGCGCGCGAACTATTATATGATAACCCAGCCCGATGTGGATTCGGCCTGCCGCGACCGCATCTATAAATGCCTGTCGGACTACTGCGGCGATGTGCTGGTCGTGCCGGGCACCGCGTCGAACAGCAGCTGCAATTACGCGACCGAATCGGAGCTCTACAACTGGGCGCTGATGTGCCTGTCGCGCGACCGCGCGGCGTTGCTTCCGCAATACGGGACCGGCGCGGCATCGACCGCGAACGCGATGAACACGGCGGCGCGCCTGTGCCCGTCATACATACAATCCGAATTGATGAGCTATTTGTCTATGGCGAATCTGGCCGAGACCCTGACATTAAAGCGTTCGGACGAGTGCGTCTCGCGGCGCCAGGAATTGTCTGCGGCTATCTCGTGCCACCAAGTCGCGATTACTTACGGCAGCAGCACGCAGAATCGTTTGGTCTCCGAGCTGACCAACTATTGCGGGGACGGATTGCCGGGCGGCTCGGGCGCGATGGTGCAGAAATTCGCGACGGCGGGAAATCTCGGCGCCAATGTCCTCGGCTGGGCGGAAAAGATAGTCTCTATGGATTTGTCGAACAAGGGACCCGAGTGGCAGTCCGCGATGGACGGCGTTCTGGCCTATTATACGAACCGGATGAATCTCGCCTGCGGCGACAATATGAAGATAACGACGCCGACGCGCGTTGTCGGCGACACAAGCGTCGCGCCGACGCTGACGACCATCGCGAATCTGGCCATGAACGCATACAGCGTCGAGCAGCTTAAACAGATTCAGGAAACGGGCCGCGCCGACGCGCCGATTGAAACGATTTGGCAGGAAGTGCGCGCGCTCTATGACATTTACGATTACGCGACGGCCAAGCAGGTGGTCGATTCGGCTTTGAGCAATACTCCGCTGATGCAGAACAGATTCTTGTCTTCGTCGCAGATGGCGTCGGTTCAGGACGGATACAGAAGCGGCGTGAAGGTGTTTGTGATTCGCGACAGCAACCGGTGCTGGCTGGTTCCGGTACGCCAGATGTCGACCCAAGAGCAGAATGCGGTCGCATACGGCTTCGCCAACTGCGCCGGGAAATGATTTCTCCATATTTATAAATTATGAAATGCGCGTCATCGCGCTTCCTCCTGCCCCCTTGCGGGGCGGCCGGCGTGCCGCCGGTGTCTTTCCCTTTTGTTCTGGAATCTTATCGCGCGCTCCCTCCTGCCCCCTTGCGGGGCGGGATAGAGTTGCTTGGCGAGCGTAGCGAGCCGTAGCAACTCTTGGGTGGGGGTGAACCTTTATAAATAAAGCACATACCCCCACCCAGGATTTTCTAGTTTCGCGAGCTTTGCTCGCTCAACAAGAAAATCCGTCCCGCCCCACAAGGGGGCAGGAGGGAGCGCGTCGTTCCGCTCTGCCACAACAAAAAAACTTTCTCTTTACAAAAAATCCCAAACTCACTATAATATGAAACGAACCAAGTTGGGAAACTTGGGTCTGGGCCGTTAGAAGCTCATAAGAATGCGGCGGGCGATTGAGTCCGCTGTTATCCGCGCATAAAAAAATGCCTTGTCGAAAAGACTCGGCGCACGCGGCAAATTGCCGCTTTTTTTATGCCACCGGCCGCTTGGCCGGCCCCGTTATGGTCGGGGGGCCGCATAGAGCAATCTTTGCGGGATCATTCATTCTTATGATTTCTAAACCCACCCGACCCTTTACAAGTTTTCCCGACGCAAGCGATGCCTTCCGCGCGGTGTTCCCCTCCTTTGGAGGGGTGCCGCCCGAAGGGCGGCGGGGTGGTGGCGAAGAACGGCACTGCCTGCGACAAGCACCACCCCGGCCGCTCCGCGGCCAGTGCGTGTCCAAAGGAGGGGAACACCCACGGGAAGGCATTGCCAAAAAACAAAAACAGGGAGAAAAAAATGAAAAAACTTATCGCTATTCTTGCGCTCGCGACAACCGCCGCAGGCGCCGCAAAGCTCTGCGTGCCCGCCCAGAACAGCTGGTCGTCGAGCGCTACGACCGCGGGTTATGACATAAACGGCAATCCGAGCGCGAGCGGAATCTTCGGCGGCTGGGCGAACGGAATCGGATGCGGCAATACTAGCACTAAATCCGGCGCGCTGACCTCGTATTGCGCGAATGTCCAAATCGCGGGCATCGCGGCCTGCGCAGACTCCGTCAATCCAAATGGGGAGCGTTTATTACATAATGCCGGCAATGGTTCTTATTGTCATTGCCTGCGGACATATCCGACTATGCAATATAGATACTGGCTTGCGAACGCGAATCTTACGACCCCAGAAACAGGTAATTACTGCGGCGACTCCTGCGCGAATCATTGCGCGCAATACTTCACCGCGCTGCTTTCATTGTATTGATTCCGGCATTGCCGCGAGCGGCCAGCGCGGGCGCGGAGCGACGGGCTCGCGAACAATATTGCCCGCGGCGAAGTTTCGGATTCCGGCCCATGCGATCATCGCGCCGTTGTCGGTGCAGAGTTTCAAGGGCGGCGCCGCAAAGCGCATCCCATGCGCCGCGGCCAACCGCTCCATCGCCGCGCGTATGGCCTTGTTCGCCGCGACGCCGCCCGCGACGACCATAGTCTTGACATCCGGCGCCCGCGCGATGGCGTTCTCCAAGCGATTGAGAATGACATCAATCACCGCCGCCTGAAACGCCGCGCAGAAATCGCTGACAAACCCGCCCTTGACATTTGCATCATTCCGACCTATAATATCAACAGAGATTTCCGCGGTAAGTTTGGATTTGTATCCAGATACTGCCGCGGGCTCTTTTTCTTCCAGAACATTCATATTATAAAAAACTCCGCCGAACTTGTCTTGCCCGATCAATATTTCTTCTGTTATCAATTTTCCAGAAACGACAACATTCCCCACATAGCGATGAAAACCGACTATGCCGTCCGCCCGCTGTTTGTAAGATTCAGAAAAACCGGTATAACGGCCGTTTTTTATTATGCTTGGAATAATGCATATGGATTTTAATTTATCTGGATTCGCGCTGCATGATTTATACTTGTCCAGGCCTTTTTTCGAGAACCTTACCTTTCCTATGCCATCGAGAAATAAATCGGCGGTCGATAACTCGCGTTTGTATTTTATGGTCGCCATTTCGCGCAAATCCGCCAGATTTTCATATTCGGAAAAATCGTCTGAAACAATTCCGCAAATATTCATTTTATCCAAAATCGTCCGGGCGGCGGTCTTGATGCCGGAAAATGAAAAGTCGCAGTTCTTTTGGTTGCACAGCGGGCGCGGGAAATCGAACGCGTCGGCGCGGCCCGTTGCGGCCGCGCGCTCGACGGCCGGGCCGCCCGGATAGCCGAGCCCAAGCATCTTCGCGACCTTGTCGAAAGACTCTCCCGCGGAATCGTCCAAAGTCTCGCCGAGCAATTCGTATTTCCCGACGCCGCGCACGACCAAAATCTGGGAATGCCCGCCCGACGCCAGCAGCAGCAAATACGGAAAATCGACCGGCTCGCCTTCGGCCAACTGGCATGCGAGGGCGTGGCCTTCGAGGTGGTTCACAGCGACCAGCGGCAGGCCGCGCGCCATGGCCAGGCCCGACGCGAACTCCCATCCGACAATCACTCCGCCGATAAGTCCCGGGCCCGCGGTCGCCGCAACCACATCAATGTCATCCAAGGTCAGGGCCGCGTCGCCGAGCGTTTTTTTCACGACTTCGTCGATGGCCAGAATGTGGGCTCGCGCTGCTAGTTCCGGCACCACGCCGCCGAACCTCTGATGCTCCGGTATTTGCGAATAAATGGTATGCGAAATTATGCGGCCGTTTGCGTCGACAATCGCGGCGGCCGTTTCGTCGCACGAAGATTCAATCCCAAGGCATAATATATTTTTTTTATCAACCATAATTATAATTTACATAACAGCATAACAACACGCGTCATCCCGGCGTAGGCCGGGATCCATTGTTTTCACGCAAGTCATAACTTATAAGTTATAACGAACCTTCGGGCAGTGGATCCCGGCCTGCGCCGGGATGACGATTTCCTCCGGAAATCGTTTATGATTTCGTTTTCTTCTTTAACTTTTGCGCGGGCGCGGCGGCCTTGGGTTTCGTCGCGGCGTTTTCGCGCGCGAGCAATGAAGTTCGGCACAATTCGCCGACCTTCAACACCGCCATTTTTTCGGTGTTCGGCAGCGTTGCGGTCCGCGTGATGCAGCGCTTGATATAGTCCGCGTTGTCCGCAAAATGCGCGGCGATGACGCGGTCGCGACTTTTGTCCGACGCGCGGCCCCAGTCGCGCAAGGTTCCTTTTTCAAGGTCCCCGCACGCGGCCAAGATTAAAAATAATGCAAAGTATTTTTTCATCTCATCAACTTTAATAAATCAATTACCCCACCCAAGTTTTGCTAGGCAGCAAGCTGCCAAGCAAAACTTTCCCGCCCCGCTTGGACCCTGCGGGTCCGCGGGGCAGGAGGGAGCCCGCCTTACTCGCATTTGACCAGCCATAAATCCGTATCCGGGTCTTGGAACGGATTCGCGCCGGGCTCGGACTGAACCATCCAGCCCGAAAAAGCGCGCCGCCCGCCCTTCGATATTTCGGCGAACATAAAGAAGTCCTCGGGGCTGAACTCGTCGGCGGCCAAGCACTTTCTTACGATGATTTCCAACTTTTCGTATTTGACGGATTTGCCGACCGGAATGCGATAGCTCTGGGCCTTGCCGGATTGCTTGCTCATAATCCGAACATTGGCGGACTGCATCGGGATGTATTTGCTCTCGTCCAATTCTTCCGCGCATACCGCGCCAAAAGAGAATAAGAGAATAAGAGAATAAGAGAATACGGCGCAACAAAACCGCATTGCTTTAATTTTTAGCAAAAGCGCTTTAACAAGTTCCATTCTCTTATTCTCTGCGAACGCGAAGCGTTCGCGTTCTCTTATTCTCTAATTTTTCGACAGGTCCTCGACGATGCGGGCCTTCTTGCCGGTCAGGGCGCGCAGGAAGAACAGACGCGCGCGGCGCACCTTGCCGACGCGGACGCGCTCGATTTTCTCGACCGCGGGCGAATAGAGCGGGAACTTGCGTTCGACGCCGACGCCGTATGATTCCTTGCGGACCGTGAAGGCCGCGTTGACGCCGCTGCCCGAGCGCTCGATGACGACGCCCTCGAACATTTGGGTCCGGAACTTGTCGCCGTCCTTGATTTTGCACCAGACTTTGAGCGTGTCGCCCGCCTTGAAATCGGGGACGCTTTTGGCCAGTTTTTCCATCTGGGCCTTTTCGATTTTGTTTATAATGTTTGCCATTTTAATTTTTTACTCCGTAAAAAATTAGAGAATGAGAGAATGCAAACGCTTCGCGTTTGCAGAGAATAAGAGAATTGTATTTGCGGTCTCGCCGCGCTCCATTCTCTTATTCTCTAATTCTCTTATTCTCTATTATTTTTTTGTTCTTTTATTTTGTTATCCAACAGGTCGGGTCGGCGCTGTTTCGTTATCGCCGCCGATTGTTCGTTTTTCCACTTCAATATGTTTTCGTGGTGGCCTGACACCAGGACTTCCGGGACAAATCGTCCGCGCCATTCGTGCGGGCGGGTATAGAGAGGCCACTCCAATCCGCCGATCTCGAAACTCTCGTTTCGGGTCGCGGAGGCCCCGCCGTGGAGGACATTATCGCACAGCCGAACGACGCTGTCAATAAAAACCTGGGCGGCGATTTCACCGCCGGAAAGGATGTAGTCGCCGATTGAAATCTCCTCGATTTCGTATTCGTCGATGACGCGCTGGTCCAGGCCCTCGTAGCGGCCGCAAATCAAAGTGCAATGCGCAAATTGCAAAGTGCAATTTCGCGCGAACTCGCGGGCCGACTTTTGCGTCCAAGGTTTTCCGCGCGGAGAGAAATAGATTATTTTAGGTTTAATTGAACTTTGCAATTTGCAAATTGAACTTTCAATAGCGCGCGCGATGGGCTCGGCCTGCAAGACCTGGCCGTCGGTCCCGCCGAATGCGGCATCGTCGACGGCGCCGTAATTGTTATCGGCGAATTGGCGCGGATTTATCGCGGCGTATGACCAGACCCGATCCGCGAGCGCGCGCCCGACCACCCCGCCGCCGAGGGTTCCCGGAAACATCTCTGGAAATAAAGTTATAATATCGAAATGCATTTTTGCATTATAGTCCGGGAAAAATCGATTTGCAATTGGCATGAGCCATCCAGCCGCGGATGGCGGCGATGCGGCCGCGAATCAGCGTGCTGCGCGTCCAAACAAAGCGCGGCATTTTCGCAATCCGCCGCAGCATCCGGCGCATACGAATCAGACTGGTGCGGCGCATTAAAATCCGATGCGGAAAATGGCGATAGCCCAGAAAGTCCACGCCGCCGGAAACGGGCGCTATTTCGGCCAGCGAAAAGTTCTGGCCCAGACGCCCGCGCACAAAATCCATAACTGCGATTTTCCACCGGCCGAGCTGCCGCTTGTCGCTGGAAAATAAAATAAAGTCGTCGCAGTATCGAATATAGTCTGCGACCCGCAGGCGTTGCTTTACAAAGCTGTCCAGCTCGTTCAGATATAGATTGCCGAACCACTGACTGCAATAATTGCCAATCGGGATGCCGGTGCCGTCGTAAGAAAAAATCACATCGCGGACGACGCGCAACAGGCGCTCGTCCTTTATCTTGCGCCGAATTATCGACATCAAAATATCGGTGTCGATTGTCGGATAAAACTTCCTGATGTCGAATTGCAGAAAATATTTGTTGCGCCGGACGAACTGCATACATCGGCGCGACGCCGCGTGCAGTCCGTATCCCGGGCGGCAAGCGTATGAATCCCGAATAAACATCCCGTCCCAAATCGGCGCGAGAATATTCATAAACGCGTGGTGAATCAGTCGATCCGGCCAGAACGGAAGGATTGCGATTTCGCGCGTCTTGGGCTCGTGGATTATTTTATGCGTGTATTTCGCGCTGCGGAATCGGCCGGAGATTACGAGCTGCCGCGCGCGCTCGGTCAGTTCTTCCTTGTGGTCGATGAATGCGAGGAGCTCGGAGGTCTTCACCTTTTTCCGCAGCGCGCGATACGCCGCGAGAGAGAAGTTTTCGCGGGAGATAAACGCGGGCCAAAGATTGGTGCGGACGGGCATTTGTTTATTTTTGCACTGCCTGGTGGGGTGTGTTTCGATGAAACACACCCTTTTTATTTCCGATGGGGCGGAGCCCCGGAGGAAATAAAAAGAAATTGCAAATTATCAGGAGGCCTCCGGCCCCCTTCAATTTGCAATTGGTATTTTTTATCAAAAAATACCCCACCAGGCAGTTCCTGCCTTCACTCAAAAGTATAATAATCCCACACCTTTTTTATCCTTCCCGAAAATGGAAAATGGGCTTTGTATTTCTCGCACTGCTTGGCCAGGACGACGGAACCCGTGAAGACGACGAACGGCTTGCCGTCCATCTCGAACGCGAGGGTCAGATAATCCGAGCCCTCCTTTTTCCGCGACGGCAGAATCGCGAAGTCGTTGACGATGATGTCCTTGCCGAGTATCTGCTCCATCTTTATTTTATCGCCGGGAAATGTTCCCTTTTCCTCCGAAAAATCCGAAAACTTTTGCATGATTGTTTTTCTCTCTTTATTGCTTTTGTTAGTCATTGCTGACCCGGGCGCGTTACGGCCCAGGTCAACCCCGGGTGCTTTTTTCCACGCGCGGCGCATCGGCCGCGCGAAGAAAGACCCGCATTCCTGGCTTCTTAAACAAGCGAGTGTTCTCTCTCCATCCTGTGGAGCAATTCGCACAGACCGGCCGGGTTCCGCAAAACTTGCCGAAGATTGGCTGGCCGAGCACCGCCGAGCGAAAGGCCGCGTTGTTCACCGCGTTATTCGCGCAGTTGTTCGCGCAGTTCGAAGCGCAATTAGACGCCGAGTCGTTGTCATTCTGAAAGACCCACGCGCCCAAAAACGGACGACGCTCTGCATACGGAATGCGGGACTTGCCCGCGGATTGGCGGCGGGAATTATTTCCCATCCGCTTCCGCGAACCTGTTGGTGCGTTTCCGCAAAACTTTGTTATGTCATGATTCATGTTCTCCCTTTGTGTTTTCCAGGCACCGCGTGCCAAATTAGGTGTTCCCCTCCTCTGGAGGGGTGCCCCTGCGAAGGGTCGCAGACCCGGAGCGGGGCGGGGTGGTGTTTCACATTTGCACTGACAAAACCTAAACAAAAAATCCTGAAAGGATTTTTTGTCATTCCCGCGAAAGCGGGAATAGGGTTCTAAACCTTACTTTTCGCTACTACTTGTTTTCACAATTACATTTGTATGTGAAACAAGTTTTTCGTTATAAGACTTAAAGCCCTATTCCCGCCTGCGCGGGAATGACAAAAAATTGCTTTGCAATTTTTTGTTTTGGTTTTGGCATTGCCTGCCTTCCTCACCACCCCGGCCCGCTTCGCGGGCCACCCCTCCAAAGGAGGGGAACACCGCGCGTCAGGCCCTGCTCCACTAACCCCTAATCCCTAACCCCTTTTTGCGTTGGGGGACTTCGTCCCCCAAACCCCCTGCGGTTTGCGTCAGAAGCCTGGCTGGCCGAGCACCGCCGAGCGAAAGGCCGCGCTGCCCACCGCGCCATTCGCGCAGTAGTCCGCGCAGTACGAAGCGCAATCAGACGCCGAGCCGTAGTCAACCAGAAAGACCCACGCGCCCTGCTTTGGCCAGCTCATCCTGCAAAAACAGAATCTTGCCATGCCGAGGCCGCTGCTCGTTCCGGTTCCCGTCATGCCTTTCAGGTTCGCGTCATAGCCGCTCCAATTTTCCATCGCCTGAAATCCGTCGTCGGTTCCCGTATCCCGCGCGCAGAACGCGACGCCGCTGGCGACCCGCGTGCTGCACAATGCGGTCGGGTCCGAGGTATCTTTCGCCGCATTCCCGCAGCCCGTCCCGACCGCCCAGATATAATTCGCGGCGTTCCACGAATATGTCGCCGGCGCGACCAGGCACATCTTCGCCGCGCGGGCTTCGCCCGCGCAGCAAAGAGAGAATAAGAGAATTAGAGAATTAGAGAATGCGGCAGTTCGGACGCGCTTTCCCTTTATCTCAAAATCCATTCTCTTATTCTCTAATTCTCTTATTCTCTTTTTCATTTCTTTCTCCCTGTTTGTGTTTCGGGAGCCGGATGAAATAA
>JAISGC010000021.1 GCA_031263295.1 Rickettsiales bacterium | reverse complement strand
AGTTGATGCCCAGAATATCCGCATCCATTTGATAAAACTCGCGAAAACGGCCCTTTTGCGGCCGCTCGCCCCGGTAATTTTTCGCAAACTGATAGGCCCGGAACGGGAACGCCAGATCGTTCGCGTTGCCCGCTACATAGCGCGCGAGGCCGATTGTCCCGTCGTATCGCAGGCCCATCTTGGTGTCGCCCTTTTGGAACAGAAACATCTGGGTCTCGATTTCGTCCCAGTTGTCCTTGTCGGTCAGGACCTCGGCCCGCTCGATGGACGGCAAATCCAGGCGCGCGAACCCGGCGCCGCGCAAAACGGCCTGCATCCGGGCGGCGCATTCGTCGAAGCACCGCTGGCGCGATGGGGTCAATTCTATAAATCCGGACATCGGTTTCGTCGGTTTTAGCATTTGCAAATCCTGTGTTGGTATGCAATACTATACCGCACTATGAGCGAAAAATCAATTCTTTTGGTCGTGGCGCCGGACGAGCATTATTTGCAGTCCGTCGCCGAGCCCGCGGCGCGTCGCGGCCTGGTGGACGAGCTGCGCTGCGTCTGGACGCCGACGCAGGAAAACTTCGACAAGGCGATGGGCTTTATCAAAGGCGCGCGCCGCCTGATAATCGCCAAGGGCATGATAGAAACCAAGCCCTTCCTGCAACTTCTTCTGCGGCACAAAGTCGACGATAAAAAGGTTTTGCTAGGGCCCGAGGGCTTTTTGTCCCACTGCTTCGTGATGTCGAAAAAGCCGAATTGGTGGACGCCGCGCGGCCGGCCGGTAATCATCGCGGACTGCGCGGTCGCGATTGCGCCGGGGCCCGACGACAAGGCGAAAATCGCGAAGAACGCCATCGATTTGGCGCGCCGCCTGCTGCATAAAAAGCGGCCGGTCGTGTCGTTCCTGACGCCGCAGGGAAAGCTGAACCCGGACATAAAGTCGTCGGTCGACGCGACCGCGGCGATTGAGATTTTGGAGGCCGCGGGCGTCGACGCCGAGATGCGCCTCGACCAGGCGGACACGGCGATGACCGCGACCGCGCGGAAAATCAAGGGCTTGCCCGGCGGCCCGGCGGATATTATGATTGTGTCGGGGCTCGACGAGGGCAATACGGCGTTCAAGATTTTCACGCAAGAGGCGGGCTGGGACGCGGCGGGGCTCGTCTGCGGGTCCTCTGTGCCGGTCGTCCTCAACAGCCGAGCCGACGATCCGAAATCCAAGATTCTGGCGATAGAATACGCGTCGCGTTTGTTGCAGAGGTAAGACGAAACGCTGCCGTATGCGCTCCCTCCTGCCCCCTTGTGGGGCGGGATAGATTTTCTTATCGAGCAAGCGAAGCTTGCGAGATTTAGAAAATCTTGGGTGGGGGTATGTGCATTATTTTTAATGGTTCACTCCCACCCAAGAGTTGCTAAGGCTCGCGCTTCGCGCTCGCCAAGCAACTCTATCCCGCCCCACAAGGGGGCAGGAGGGAACGCGCCGGACCGCTGCTTGTAAATGTTGGTATTGTTCAGAAATAAAAAAAGGAAAAGCAAATGATAACAAAAGAAGTTGTTTATAACTTTTCGCGCGGGCTCGGCGCGGCCGGTTCGCTGGGCCTTGCGGCGTCGTTCGTCGCGGATTTGCTGACGGATATGAACACGGACCGGGCGCTGACCGCGTCGTTATTGACATATTCGGCGGCGAACGCGGTCTCGGCCGCGACGCACACCGAGACGATTATTACGGCCGACGCGGACGGCCTGCTGCATTTCAAGCCGGACCTTGCGGAGCGTATGGATTACGGAATGATGTCGGCGGCGTCGGGACTTATCGGCGCGTCGCGATTGGCTCCGCATGGCGGCGGCGCGCAGTTGGCGCTTATGGCGGTCGGCGGCCCGCTGGCGCTGGCCTCGCTGGTTCTGCCGCGCGGGGCCAAGGCCGCGCTCGCGGAGAAAATCGGCGCCGCCGCCCGCGCCATCCGCAACGCATTTTCCAATAATAACAATATGATGTTGAGATAGAACTCCGGCTTTCTGCGCGGTATTCCCCTCCTTTGGACACGCACTGCCCGCCGAAGGCGGCCGGGGTGGTGTTTCACATTTGCACTGACAAAACCTAAACAAAAAATCTCAAAGAGATTTTTTGTCATTCCCGCGAAAGCGGGAATAGGGTTCTAAACCTCACATTCAGCTACTACTTGCTTTTCCGATTACATTTGTAATTGAAACAAGTTTGTTGTTATAAAGTTAAAAGCCCTATTCCCGCCTGCGCGGGAATGACAAACGATTGTGAAACAATCGTTTGTTTTGGTTTTGGCTGTGCCTGTTTTAAGCACCACCCCGTCATTTTGCCTGCGGCAAAATGCCACCCCTCCAAAGGAGGGGAATACTGCCCCGCCGCTTCGACCTCAATTCGCGTTCGTCAGCGTGTTGAAAAGATTCGCGTTGAATTGATATGCTGAAAATAATATCCCGCAGATATGCCCGTTTCCGGTGTCGTTGCCGTTCGATTCCGCGCAGACCCAGGTCTTGCGTCCGGAAATCCGGCACCAATGCCCGTATTCTCCGCTGGCGGCGGTGGGCGTCGCTTCGGTCGATGTCGCGCCGCGCGCGCAGACCGCATTGCCCTT
>JAISGC010000081.1 GCA_031263295.1 Rickettsiales bacterium | reverse complement strand
ATAATGAACCGCCGCGGATGCCTTTTTTGACCAGCTCCTTGTTCACATAATCGTTGAACTCCTTTATCGCCATCAGCGGGGCGATCATATGCAGGTCCAGTTTTGTCTTGAAAGGGTCCGGCTTTTCGCCCAAGGATTCTATCAGCGCGTCGGCCTTTTTTATCGCCGTCAGAAACGCTTCGGATTTCTTTTGCTCCGCCTTGTCCAAAATATCCCGAATATTTTTGTCTCCCCGCGCTTTTATGCGCGCCATTTCTTCATTGTGGGCCTTATCGCGCGCCGCGGCCCGGGCGTCCATAGCGCGCGTCTCCTTCGCGAGCGCCGCATCCATACGCGCCTTCTCTATGGCCAGATGCGCGTCGGCGGCTCCCCGAAGCGTCAGGGGAAAGCCGTGTTCGACCATCCAGTTTTTTGTCTTCTCGTCCAATCCGGCCAATTCGTCTTTCATTTTCAACCCTTTAATTATTGTCGATAAAATTATACCATCATTTCAGGCGAAAGCAAAAAAGGCGCTTGTTAAATCCGGCACTTATACGATTCGCTACGCTTACATCTAAAATCAACATCCAGCCGCCAGCATCTGTGGAATTTCTTACAATACCCGCAGAAGTCTGCAAAAATATGGCTGTAATCTACTTAACTGTGATGTAAATGTACGACATGTAATATTAATTGAAAATCCGCCATTTCTGGCGGATTCTTATGTTTAGTGTTATGGTGTTAATCTGTTCGGGCCACGATACAGAAAGTCTGAATCGCGGACAGTCGGCAAATCCAATAATTGTTTTATCAGACGCCCGCCGCCCATTCCGAACCCGCCGTGCGGCGGCATTCCAAATCGGAAGCAATCAAGATACCATTGCAAACCTTCCTGTTTCAGACCTTTTTCTGCGACCTGGGCGCACAAAGTTTTATAATCTTCTTCGCGCTGCGCCAAAGTCGTAATTTCAAGACCTTTATAAATCAAGTCCGCGCTGACGGATATCGGTTCGCCGGTATCGGAACCGATGCTCTTCTTGTGATAGAAAGGCCGCGACGACCAAGGAAATTCCGTAATGAATACGAAATCGCTGTCCAGCTTTTCTTTGACATACTCACCGACGGCTTTTTCTTCTTCGGTGGAAAGGTCCGCTTTCGCCGACGCTATGCCGCGCGCACGCAAGATTTCTTTCGCTTGGTGCATGGTCAATCGTGGGATTGGCTTTTTCAATTGAAATTCGGAAATGCCAAAATGTTTTCTTATATCCTTGCCGACAGATTTCTTTATGCTGGTCAAAATATAAGCAACCGTTTTTTCCAATACTTCCATAACTTCGTCAAAGCTTTCTATATATCCCATTTCCATGTCATAACTGGTGTATTCCGTATGATGCCGCGTGGTGAACGCGGGGTTCGCGCGAAATACCGGGCCGACTTCAAAGACGCGTTCCAATCCGGAAGCAATCGCCATTTGTTTGAATAATTGCGGGCTTTGCGCCAAGTATGCCGTATCCCCAAAGTAATCCAAATGGAATAATTTTAGGTGCGCTTCACTGGCCGAGCCCATAAGTTTCGGCGAATGAATTTCTAAAAATCCTTCTTGCACTAATGCTTCGTGATATCCGTGGTTCAATGCGGACAAAGCTTTCATAATAGTCGCGTCACGCTCGCGGCGCAGAATCAAATATCGCCAGTCCTGTCGTTTTTCGTCTGAAACTTCCATATCGCCTTTTTCAACAACGGGTATTGGCAATGGTTCGGCCAAAGACATAGTTTTCAGGGTTTCAATCTGAACTTCTACGCCATTCGGAGTACTTGTGGTCACTTTGGTTTCAACAACTGTTCCCGTGATTTGAATAACGGACTCTGTCGTTATGGTTTTCGCCAACTCGAATTCGGGATTTTCTTTCCCGATTACACATTGGATGACGCCGGTTATATCGCGCAGGATTATGAACGCGACGCCAGACTGCGCGCGAACAACCTGGGCATGCCCGGCTATCTTTACTTTTTTGCCTATCTTGGTTGGGATTTCGGCGATATGCGTTCTGAGTATCATTTTTTTGCCTCCTTTGTGTTTTGCATATTATATCAGAACACAAGGACGCAGCGCATATCATTGCGATAGCGTGGCGCGGTGCCACCTTGCTTTGCGGCAATGTCGCCATTGTCGCCTTTTATCTCTCGCCGAACCAGGGTCCGTTAAAGAGACTTTCTGCTGTGACGGGCATACCCGGAAAGGTCTAATAGGCGCGGATTCGGTCCGCCGCCGTTCTTCTTTCGCCTAAGCGTTGTTAGCGCCTCGTCGGCTTTGTGTTTATGATTATAAATTATTTTTTGCAAAAATCAATACAAAAATCAATATTAGAAATGGCGGATTTTCAGTTAGCATTACAACCCAAGCATTTACATTACAGTTTGGTAGATTACAGCCATATTTTTGCAGACTTCTGCGGGTGTTGCTGGAAATATGCGGATTTGGCTGTTTGCGTACTTATCCATATAAATCCCTTAAATCCGCTTGAATCCCCGGGTGTTTGCTGATAAAATCTCCGAAACCGAAAGGACGGAAATGAAACCGACATTATTTATCCTGGCGGCCGGAATGGGATCGAGATACGGCGGATTGAAGCAGCTGGACGGCGTCGGGCCGGGCGGAGAAACGATTATGGATTATTCCGTCTATGACGCGATAAAGGCCGGGTTCGGCAAAATAGTCTTCGTCATCAGAAAGGATTTCGAGACCGACTTCCGCGACAAGGTCTTGTCCAAATACAAAGACCGCATCGCGACCGATGTCGTCTTTCAATCAATCGACGCATTGCCGGATGGCTTTCGGGCGCCGCCTTCGCGCGAAAAGCCATGGGGCACGAACCACGCGGTTATGATGGGCGCGGGCGTTATCAAAGAGCCGTTCTTCGTGATAAACGCCGATGACTTTTACGGCTTCGACACATTCAAGAAAGCGCACGATTTTCTGGCGGGCGACTTGAAGGGCGGCGACTATTGTATGATTGGCTTCAAGTTGGGCAACACTCTGTCCGAAACGGGTCAGGTGTCGCGCGGTGTCTGCTCGGTCGGCGCGGACGGATTTTTGACCGGCGTCGTCGAGAGAAAAGGCGTCGAGCGCGCAGGCGATCGGATTCAATTTACGGACGCCGAGGGCAGGGCGCATCCTTTGGATGAAAATGCGGTCGTGTCTATGAACGCATGGGGCTTCACGCCCGATTACTTCGAGCATTCGGAAAAATATTTCCGCGCCGTTTTCCTGCCCCAGTCAATCGACGATCCGAAGTCCGAGTTCTTTATTCCGCTGATGGTCGACCATCTTATAAACAGCGGCGCCGCAAAGGTCAGATGCATCGGGACCGATTCCGAATGGTTCGGCGTCACATACGCCGAGGACCGGCCCGGCGTGGTGGAGCGCCTCCGCGCGCTGACCGCCGCGGGCGACTATCCCGATTCGATAAATGCTTCTATGAAAGGATGATTTATGGACGCCAGCCAGCAGCTTGAATCCGCGTATCAGACCAAGACGAAAAATCATCGCGCGGTGTCGATGTATGCGGCCGGATTCGGATTGACCCGCGGCGATATGAGCGCGCTCGCGGGAAAAAGCATAAAGCTTATCGGCGGCGGCGCGTCTCCGGTTCTGACCCAGCTGGAAGAGAACGGAATATTTCCAACGGCGGTCGTGAACATCGACCCGTTCGCTCCGCCCCAGGACAATCCGCGCCAAACATTGATACGCGAAAACTTCTTCGATTACGACGGGTGGAAAGATCAGGACGACGAGGTCTGGGCGCTCTATTCCCTGCCGCATTATTCCTATACCGAAATCCAGGTGAAGAAGTTTTACGCCAAGGCGATTTTGGGCCTCGCGCCCGGCGGCCATCTGCGTGTATATCCGATTGCGGCGGGCCTCGGCATCGATGTCGATCACATAAAGCCGCTGTTGGAGCCGAGTCGAATTGAATCGGCCTATCGCGATTTCGCAAATGATTTGCACGCGGCGTTTCCGAAACTTGGGCTGCAAGAAAAGCACAGCCCGCGCGTGTTGAAATCGGATTCCTTGCAGCAGACCGACCTTGAAAAATATTACGAAATGCTGGCCGCGAAGCCGGCCGCGGACGCGAAAAAATCGTCCGGCGGCATAAGGCTCGGCGAAATCAGCTCGGTCGTTTTCACCGCGCCCGCGGACAAGACGAAATTGAACTCGTGGCTGCAAAAATATCTGGCGACATTAAAGGTTATGGAAATGACCGAGGCGAAAAACGCCGCGATGCGGCTCTCGGCCGCAAAAGGCCGCGACATCATTTAATGAAATAAAACATTGCATTTATATTGTTTCCGGGCGATAATGCGGCCATGCAAGCCGTTGAATATCTTTTGACAAAATACGCGCCGTCGGACGATTTGGAGCGCCGGGACTTGGAATCCTTCCGCCTGTTCGCATCGCAGGGCGGCAAAGAAATATACGACCGCATTCCGGGCCGGCCGACCATAACCGCCAGCGCCGTCGTCGCGAATCCGGGCTTTGCGAAAATACTGGTGATGCATCACAAACTGCACGGATTCTATAAGCAATTCGGCGGGCACAGCGACGGAGATCCAAATCTTGCCCATGTCGCGGAAAAGGAATTGTTCGAAGAATCCGGCGCGAAAGGCGAACTGCTTTTGCAAACGCCGTTCGACATCATCCGATGGAACTTTCCGGAAAGAACCAAAAACGGAATATTTTATCCCGCGCATGACAACTTCGACATAGCGTTTTTGTTCAGAATGGACGAGGCGCAAAAATTGATTCTGAACAAGAGCGAGGTCCTGGACACGAAATGGCTGGGCTTGGAGGCGTGGCGCGATTACTCGGATATGACCAATCCGACCTATGCGCAAAATCCGCAGAATCTGGACTATCAGCGCCGCATCTATGCGAAGTTGAAGCAATTTGCGAAAACATTATAGGCGGCGGCGGATTATTTTCTCAACAAATACGCGGCGGCTTTTTTGCCGTTCACCAGAATGCCGAAGCTTTTCTCCGCGCGGAACGCGCCGAAGTCAACGCGGCGCGGGCAGAGCAGAACCATACGGCCGTCGGGTTTCAGAACGCGCGCGGCCTCCGCGAAAAAACGCTCGTAAAAATCCGAAGCGATTTCTGAAAAATCCCCCCAAGGCGGGTCGGTTATGATGCAGTCGAAAAAGGCATTGTCGAACCCATTATTAAAAAAGTCCCGCTGTTTTATAAACACGGATTTGTTGAACTTCGACTGCTTGATTTTCGCGGCCTTCTTTTTCAGCGCGGCGATTGCGTCTTCGGAAATATCGCCCGCGAAAATGCCGCGATAGTCCGCGATGCGTGAACGATCCAACACTATGGCGCCCGACCCGCAGAAAGGATCCGCGACGACATCGCCGGGCGTCGGCGACGACAGGCGGCAGAGGATATGCGCCAACTCGGGCCGGATTTCTCCGCGCGCGGGCCGGTAATCGTTTTTCGTCAGCCGCATCATAAACAGCGCGACGCCCTCCGTGCGCGTCAGTATCCAGAACTCGCCGTCGGTGCTGCGCGATTCGAACTTGGCGCCGGTCGATTTTTCGATTGCGTCGACCAGGCGCGACGCGATTTTCCCGCCGAGCGACGCGGGCTGATTTTCCCGCATAGTTATCAGCTTGAATGTCTTCGACTGCGTTTTTATTTTTCCGACGCGCGCGGCCGCGAGCTCCGCCATTTTTTCGGGCTGCATTTTCCCGTCGATTTTTCCAAGAACCAGAAACGAGTTGTTGAAATATTTTATGCCCGTCGGGTCTGCCGCCGCCTCGAACAAAATCGCGCCGTCCAGAACCCGGACGATTTTCGCGCGCGGCAAATCGGCCGCCAGCCATTCGGCAATCGCCGCATCAAACCCGGTTATAAATGTGGAATAATACAGATTCATATTCCTATGATTATATCATATGGAAATCGCCAGATTTAGTTGCAAATTATCAGAGGGGTCTTGCGACCCCTCTTCAATTTGCAATTGGTATCTTTTATCAAAAGATACCCCACCAGGCATAGCCCGCTATTTCGCCGCGGCCGGGATGCAGCTTTGGTCGGCATAGCCGTCTTTTTTCTCGACGACTTCGCACGGGCCGTTCTTGGTGCCGAACTTCATCGAGTAGGGCTGGCCTTCGGGCGTGATTTGGAATCCGAAGTTGAAATAGTTCGGCTGCGGATTATAGTTCTGATACCCGTCCTTGTCTTCGCGCGTCAGGCAGGTTTTTATCATGCCCTGGAACAGGACATAATAGTTGTCTTTGACCAAGGTGAGGCTGATGGTCGTCTGGTCGCCGGGGCATTTGTAGACGACGCTGTCGCCGGGCTTCGGGCCCTTGCCGCCCGCGCCCTTCGACGAATCGCCCTCGCCGCACGCGGCCAGAACGCCCAACGCGAGAATCAAAGATAATGTCTTTTTCATTGTATTTCCTTTTGTTAAAAGCCACGCCGCCAGTGTAAAAATAAAAGATTGCGAAATCAAGAATAAATAATTTGCTTTATTTGGCGCGCCGAGTGTGATAAAATCCTTCGGACTCGGCGCTGTCGCCGGGTTAGGGTATCTAAACCCTTGTTTGTGTATGTCTGGCCTGACATAAAAATAGCCGCTCGCCCTTGGGCGGGTTGGCTGGCGAAATATCCAATACGCCGCACTATTTTTACACAAACATAGTTTAGAACAGCCCGCCACCAATCCGTTGGTGGTTCAGCGATTGCAAAAGGGGGAAACTATGAAAAAACTTATCGCCGCCGCCGCCGCGATTCTGCTGCCCGGCGTTTCGTTTGCGGACTGCATGGCCGGGATTCCGGTTTCGGACCGAATGGAATACTCGATGCTCGAAGGGGCGGACGCCATAAGATTCTATTATTCGATGCTGTCGGACGGCGGGCGCGAGAAATACGACCGCGAGATGAGCGCGCCCTATGACGCGAACCGGACCAGGTCGAATTGCGGCGCCATCGCGGGTGTTCCTCCGAACCAATGGCCCGCGGCCAGCCGGGATTGCTATGGCGAGACGATAATCGGCGGGATCTGCGTCGGCGATCCGGGCCGCTCGGACGGCGGCGTTCCTCCGGTTCCGGCGCCCAAGCCTTCGGCTCCGCCGCCGCCGAGCGGCGGGCAGGGCGCGCCGGCGATTTCGTCGCATCCGGACGGATATATCGCGCTGCTGGATTCGGTTCTCGAAGACGCATCGGCAAGCGCCAATTCCAGAATCGCGTATCTGCGGAAAATCTGCGTCGACTTCGGCGCCCAGACCGACCGGCATCTTGCGTTTCTGGCGAATCCCGAAATGGCGAAGTATCTCTCCGCGGAAGACATCGCGCACTTCAAGGAAAAGATTTCGGAGTTCAGGCAATACGCCGACGGCGGGCACTGCGACGGCGACGACATAAAAACCGTTCTGAGCATAGCCTATTATTTCGCGGGCATAGTCGACCATATGGCGGGGCGGTTGAAATGAAAAAACTTTTGATTTTTATTTTGTCGGCGGGCGTCGCGGGCCCGGCGACCGCAGACGGCGCGGCGTCGGAAATAAAGGCGCGCTATGACGGCTCATACGCCGAGGCGCGGGCCGTCTGCGCCGGAATATCGGCCAAAATAGACGGGATAAAGATTATGGCCGGCGTCGGAATCGGCGCCGGCGCGGTCGGAACAATCGGCGGAGCCGTCGCGACGATCGCCGGAATATTGAAATACAGCCGCGACAAAATCGCGCTGAAAAAACCGACCGGGGAAGAAATCTCCGCCGCCGGGAGCGAACTGGCGTCCGCGTCGAAAAGCCCGGTGGATTTGACCGCTCCGGCGGGGGCCGCGCCCGGAAAATCATATGACAAAAAATCCGTTATGCTCGGCAATGTCAGAACCATAGGCGCCGGCGTCGCGGGCGCGGGCGGCGCCGCGGGCGCGATAACTTCGTTTATGGGCGCGGGTAAGTTCGACGAATTGATTTCGGACATAAACGCCTGCGGCGCGCATATCGTCGAAATGGAAAGGCGGAAAACTGAATTGTCGTTCGCGGCGCCCGACGATCCCGCATTGCCCGGAATGGAAAAAATAATCGCCGGATGCAAGGGGATGAGCGGCAAAAACATAGCCGATGTGAAGGGCCGGATGACGGCGGCCGGAATATTGTCCGCCGTCGGCGGGGCCGCCGGAATCGCGGGCGCGATAACATCGGCCGTCGCGGTGTCCAAGGAAAAGCGGGGGGCCGACGCGATGACCGACACCAAGGGCCTGAATATGGCCGCGAACATATCGTCCGGAGTCGCGGCGGCGGGAAATCTTGGCGGAACGATTTTGTCCGGGGTCGTCCTGGCCGGATTGAATCGCAACGGCGACATAGCGAAAAACTGCGCGGAATTATTTTGATATAGAGCCGTAAAATATTATAATCCGCTTATGGCGATTGCGGTTTTGATTTATGCGATTACGATCGCGACGGCGGTCTGGGTCGGCTATATGTTTTTGCGGAATGCCGAGCTCGCGGCCTGCCGCATTCGGCGCCAGATTCCGCTGGTGCCGAGCGCAAGGGCTTTGCGCGACGCGGTTATCAAAGAGATTCGCGAAAACTTTCCGAAAATGAAAACGGCGGTCGACATAGGTTCGGGCTTCGGCGGGCTTGCGCGGCGCATCGCGCGCGAATGCGACCTCCGCGTCGAAGCGCTCGAAAATATGCCGTTCGCGGCGCTGGTCTCGCGGGCGCGCGACAATAAAAATTGCCGGACGATTTGGTGCGACGCATTCGGGCGCATAGCGGAATCCGACGGATACGATATAGCGGTCGCATATCTGGGCCCGGGCGTGAACGGGCGGCTGGCAGGGCTTGCGAAAAAGTTCCGCGTTTTGATAACGCTCGCCGTCCCGGTGCCGGGCCTGACGCCGACGCGCGTCGTCGACATAGGTCATGGCGCGACCCGATACGGCAGGAATCTTTACCCGCATAAACTTTTTATATATGAGCTAGGTATTTAGGGATTATTCCAGAGCGCGATTCCCCTTCTCCCCAAGGGGAGAAGGGGAATCGCGCTCTGGAATCCAGTGCTAGTTTGTCAAGGCATCAAACTATGATATAATCCATCCATCATGAAAATCCGTCTGCACAGCGAGGCAAAGATTCTGATTCTGCTCGGCGCGATACACGCCGTCGTCGGGACTTTCTTCGGCACATTTTTAATCGCATACATTATGCAAATATCGACCAACGAATCGGTATCCTTGTCGGTCTATAATATGGCCTATTTCGCGGCGCTGATGGCGGGCTTCCTGTTGCTCGCGGACTTTGTGAAGCGCCGCGACAAGATGCTGGTCTATCGCGCGGGCATAGTGATTCAGGGCGCGTGCCTGGCCGCGATTGCTTTGGCGGGCGACGGCATAGCGCCGTTCGTGGCGCTGTTCGGCGCGGTCTATGGAATCGCGCTCGCGTTCAGATACTGCCCGTTCAATATTATAACCGGCGAGAAAATCAAGCGCCGAATGATGATTCCGTTTTCGGGATACAAGGCGACGATTGGCGGAATAGTTTCCGTTCTGACGCCGCTGTTCCTCGGGCTGTTTATCGAGGTAGGGTCCTATGAGAAAATGGCGATGGTTATGGGCGCGTTTTTGCTGCTTGATTTCGCGCTGTCATTTTTCCTGCGCAGTCCCGCGGGCGCGGGCCGGTTTTCCCTCGGCGGATTTATGTCGGGGGCGCGGCGGTCAATCTTGGTGCGCCGGGTTTATCTTTCGGAGTTTTTGGCGGGCCTGACATATTCCGGGCCGATGGGCGTCGTCGCGACGATGTTCATAATGTATGCGTTCGGCGGGGGATTTTCGCTGGGGCTTATCACATCGATATTTGCGGGCGTTGCGATAGCGGCGTCGTTCGCGCTCGGGCGATGGGGAACTATGAAGTCCTTCCCGCGGCTGATTAAAATATCGAATGTCGTGATTGCGGCGGCGGCGGCGTTTTTCGTCGCGATGCCCGGCGCGGTCGCGGTGATTTTGTGGCAGTTCGCGAACGCGACTGCGCTGAGATTTCTGACGCAGGTTCAGGAGATAAATGTTGTGAACGCGTCGAACTCGGCCTGCGTCGGGACCGAATGCAGGGCGGAGTTTTTCGTCGCGCGCGAAATGATGCTGACCTTTGGGCGGATACTCGGATTCGTGATATTGCTGACGATTGGAATGACGGGTCGCGTCGATTGGCTGAAATGGTATCTGGCGCTGATGGCGGCGGGCGTGATAGTTTCGGGCGTGATATGCGCCAAGATTTGCCGCCGGGGATTTAGAAAATGATTCTGGTTATCGACACGACTTCGCGGATTATAAGGCTCGCGTTTGGGACGCGCGCAATCGAGCGCGAGGTTGAAAAACAATCGGCGGCCTTGCCCGGCCTGGTCGCGGAAATATTAAAGAAAGATAAACCAACATCAATAGCGGTTGTTGTCGGTCCGGGAAGCTTTACCGGAATCCGCCTCGGGATAGCATTTGCCAAAGGCCTGGCCCTCGGCTTCGGCATTCCGGTTTTCGGTGTGAATCTTTTTGAGTTGGGGCAGGGCGATGCAATCAAATCCGAGCGCGGGGATTACTATATCAAAGACAACGACAAGTATTCCATCGCGGCCGCCGTACCGGATGGCGCAGTCGTCGCCGACAACTTCCCCCTCTCCCGCGCCGAGAAATTGCAGAACGACAAACCCGTCATCCCGCTTTACATCCGTCCCAGCTATGTCGATTAGCGACGGGCCTTCCAGCGGGTGTTCCCCTCCTTTGGAGGGGTGCCGCCCGAAGGGCGGCGGGGT
>JAISGC010000034.1 GCA_031263295.1 Rickettsiales bacterium | reverse complement strand
CAATGAGAACCACCATTTCCGCGCTTCTGTCCCAAGCGTCTCCGGCGTCGTGCAGGCGGCGTTCGCGGCGGCCACAATTGTCCCGGCCGAGCATTCCGTCTGGCATTGATTTTCGGCGGATTTATCCGTCTTGGAGCCCCCGCGATAGTTGACCGGGCAATGGTTGCGGCCGAGAAGGTTGCCCTCGGTCGCGCTTGACTGATAGACTGTGGTATTGGCCGCCTCGCCCCAGTATTCGACGCCGACATCCGCGCATTTCGATGTGTCGGGACCAGTCGTGGGCGCGGTCTTCGATTCTATCCATCGCCCGGGGGTGCAGGTCTGCTCGCATTTCGCCCAGGTCGTGTGGTCGGCGCCCTTGATTTCGTAATTCGCTATGCACTGGGAGCAACTGGTTACCAGGCCGCCCAGTGACCAATTATTCCCCGCGCAGGCCGTGCATTGGGCGGTGGAATAATTTCCGGCGACGGGCGCGGCGGCGATAGTGTATCCGGCCTTGGCGACATATGAATATTCATTTGCAGGCCAAGAGGTGGTATAGGAGACCGTGTCCGATAAGGCCTTTGCGTCATTTTTGCCTGCCTCGGATTCGCATCCGGTCAAGTTGATTTTATCCGGCCCGGTGTATTTGCAGGCAGTGGCGGCGGTCGCAAGCGCAGCATCGGCGGTCGGAACGGAGGCATAGACACCACCCGCGGGCGATACGCCGGATAAGGTGCTGCACAAAGTCGGCGCGCCGGCGCCAGCGCCGCAGAATGTCTGGTTCGGGCATTTGCAAGAATTGGTTCCGCCGCCTGTGCAGGCGCAATTTATGTTATTGCTTCCATTGACGCCACAACTGCCACTTCCGCCCTCATAGCTTTCAACCGGCTTTCCGGTCGGAGCTGTCGATGTTGCGGGGCAATAATATCCCGCAGCGCAGGTGCAGTCTGTTTGATAATTGCATGAATATGAGCCACTAGCAAAAGTGTTTATGGGTTTTCCTGTTGATACCTTTGATCCTTCTGGACAAAAGCTTCCAGCAGCACATTTACACGGTTGCATGGCAGAACATCCAGATGCTGGATTCAATGGCTTGCCCATCGGATCAGTAGATAATCCGGGGCAATAATAGCCGGCTTGACATGGTCTTATATTATATCCGTCGCAGTAACTACCTTCTGAACAATCTAGAAATTCAAGGAAGTCTTCGTCCCAATACGATCCTGCTTTCTTTTGACATATTCTATCGCTTTCCCAACCATACCCAGCCGGACAAGATGAAAGACAAATTTGTCCATATACAGGATCGATATATTTATATTGCCCACTATTGCATGCAGATTGGCATACATTCCCCTGCTTCCAGGTTCCATCCTTACATTTTGGTATACACTGACTCCCCGTCACGCTCGGCGATGGAGAAAGAGCATAGCTACTGTATGCGTTGCTTACATCGGCTTTGCCGCTGCAAGATGTGTATGTAGTCGTGCATTCGTATGCCGCGTGCGAGGGTTGCGGCAGCAGCTGCGCGCACAAAAGCATCGTCAAAACGGCGATTATTTTTCTCATCCAATCCTTCTTGCTATTCTAGAAAATATCGCCACGGCTGGGCAAGACATTTTTAACGACTAACTACTAACGCCTAACGACTAATGTTAGTCACTAGTCGTTAGTAATTAGTCGTTAAAAACTACTCTTGAAATAATAAACCAAACTGATATAATAAAAACTATGTCCGATATGAACGAACTTTTATCCCAAATTGCCGCCGATATTAAATCGGTCAGGGGGTTTCTTTGACCCCGGCAAAATAACCGCCGAAATCGCGACGCTGGCGACACAGGCGGCGGACGAGAAATTATGGGACGATCCCGACGCCGCGCGCGCGGTGCTGCAAAAAAAATCCGCGCTTGAAAAATCTTTGGCCGACCTGACGGCGCTTGAAAGCGACCTGACGAACCTTTCCGAACTTTATGAATTAGAGCCCGACGACGCGGAGGTCGCCGCCGCCGTCGCCGAACTTGCGCGCCGCGCGCATGATGCGAAAAATATCACTCTCTTTTCCGGCCCGTCGGACGACGCGGGCGCGTTCCTGTTTATCCAGGCGGGGGCGGGCGGCACGGAGGCTCAGGACTGGGCCGGAATGCTGGCGCGGATGTATGCGCGCTGGGCCGAGCGGCACGGCTTTGCGCTCGACATCGTCGACGAGCATCCGGGGGAAACGGCGGGTCTGAAATCCATCACTTATAAAATAGACGGCGCGCGGGCCTATGGCTGGCTGCGGAACGAAATCGGCATCCACAGGCTGGTGCGGATTTCGCCGTTCAATGCCCAGGGCAAGCGCCAGACCTCGTTCTCGTCGGTCGATGTCTGGCCCGATATTCAGAACGACATCGATATTAAAATCGAAGAAAAGGACCTCCGCATCGACACCTATCGCAGTTCCGGCGCGGGCGGCCAGCATGTGAACAAGACCGACTCGGCCGTGCGCATCACGCACATTCCGACCGGCGTCGTCGCGTCGTGTCAGAACGAGCGCTCGCAGTTCCAAAATCGCGATATGGCGATGAAAATGTTAAAGTCGCGCCTGTTCGACCTTGAACAGCAAAAGCGCCAGGCCGAGACCAACGCGGCATTGGCGACGCAGAAAAAAATCGAATGGGGATCGCAGATTCGGAATTATGTCTTGCAGCCTTACCAACTGGTCAAAGACCTGCGCACCAACGCCGAGCGCACAGATCCGGCGGCGGTCCTGGACGGCGATTTGGATGATTTTATGCTGGGTCTGCTTGCGCGGTAATTATTTCGCGGCGGCCGCGGCGCCCTTGTTCTTTATCATATAATAAACTTTCGTCAAAAGATACAGGCCCGAGCAAAAGCTGGCGAACACGGCCGCCAAGGATTGCAGCTGGCTGCAATAAATCCCGAACGCGGCGACGCAAATATCAAAGACATTGTCATTATTGTTCATATTGAAACCTCTGCGGCAATGATAATATTTATTGCACAGAATGTCAATCGGCGATTATTTTCGCCTTGCAATCGGGCGGCTTGTCTGCGATAATCGGCGGGCCAACTAAACGAATAAAAAAGGAATAAAAATGGGACTTTTGACTGGAAAAAAAATACTGATATGCTCGCCCGCGAACGACCACTCGATGGCGTGGGGCATTGCAAAAAAGGCGCATGACGAGGGCGCGGAGATCGCGATGACATTCGGCTCTCCGACGACCGAGGCCAAGGTGCGCGAGCTGGCCGAAACAATCGGCGCCTGGGTGCCGGGGCAATACGATGTCCAGGACGACGCGGGAATGGACGCCGTTTTCGACGCGGTCGCAAAGAAATGGGGAACACTCGACGGATGCCTGCACGCGATTGCGAACAGCGATCCGAACGAGTTGAAGGGCCGCTATGCGGACACATCGCGCGCGAACTTCAAGAACACGATGGACATCTCCGTCTATTCGTTCGTCGATATGGCCCGGCGCGCGTCGGCGCTGATGAAAAGCGGCGGCAGCATCCTGACGCTGTCGTATCTCGGCGGCGAGCGCGTGGTTCCGAATTATAATGTGATGGGCGTCGCCAAGGCCGCGCTCGAATCCAGCGTCCGCTATCTGGCCAGCGACTTGGGCGTGGACGGCGTCCGCGTGAACGCGATTTCGGCCGGTCCGATTCTGACGCGCGCGGCGTCGGGCGTCGGCGGGTTCCGCTCGATGTTAAAGGTGAACGAGATGCTGACCCCGCTGCGCCGCAATATGACGATGGACGATGTCGCGGGCGCGGCCGCATACTTTTTCAGCGACCTCGCGTCGGGCGTCACGGGCGAGGTGCAATACACGGACTGCGGATATTCCACAACCGGAATGATGCCGACCGAGTTGAAGGATATGCTCTTGAAGGCGATGGAATAATATGGCCGTTATAAAAGTCATTCGCAGGGAAAATTATGCAAGCTGGCGTCTGTTCGGAATAATATCGCTGCTCAGCGTCCGGTTCGGAACCATATGGCGCCTGTTCGGTTTCCTGCCGATACGGCAGGACAACTGGCGCTCGTTCCGGCGTATGAACAAGATGTTTCCGCGCGTGATGCCATACGAAGAAATGCTGGCGGCATTGCGCGGCGGCGCGTCCATCGCGCGATTCGGCGACGGCGAGTTTAATCTGGCGATGGGCAAGGGCATAGGCTTTCAGTCGGCCAATCCGGAATTATCCCGGCGATTGAGGGAAATACTCGCCGAAAACACCGATGACAATATGCTGGTCGGAATATCCCCGATAGAGTTGGATTTCAGCATGTATAAGCCCAAGAGCCGCCGGGTGTGGAGGAATTTCTGGCGCGCGAATTACAACAAAATCCGTCCGATGCTGAAACGGGGCCTATATGCGAACGCGATGATTTCGCGCATAGACTTTTTCGCATGGGCCGCGAAATCCGGCGGCGACGGCGTCGCGGAGATTAAAAAAATCTGGGACGGGCGCAATGCTGTCTTCGTCGTTCCGCAAAACGGAAGATTCTTTTACGACCGGCGGCTGTTCGGGAACATCAAATCCAAGGCGGAGATTTTTATTCCGGCCGCCGACGCGTTCGGCGAATACGAAAGGATGCTGGCCGAATGCAAGCGGCATAAAAAAGACCGGCTGTTCATAATCTGCGCGGGGCCGACGGCGACGGTTTTGGCATACGATCTGCATCGCGCGGGATTTCAGGCGCTGGATATGGGGCATTTGCCGAACTCGCTTGCGGAATATTTGGGCGAGGGGCCGAAGCCCGAACGCCTGGCGATTTCAACCGCGGTCGCGGCGGCGGATTCTTAAAACCATCGCGCCGAAGACGCGCAGTTAAAGACGATGGAGTAAGCGGCGGTTATTTCCGGCGCTTTACGCCGAATACAAGAATACGGAAAACGCGGATTGAAAACCGGTATTTCTGCGAGATTCGGAAAAGAATAATATGCCCGAAAAACCTGGCGATCGCGGACAGCGCGGCCGCCACCGCCGCGCTCTGCCCAAGGATTTTCCCCAGCCGAACGCCGCCGCCGTTCCGGATAACATATCCGCATATCATCCCGGCATCCGCGGGCGACAGCGATTCCAATGCGCGCCGCGCCGAGATTCTGTATTCCGGCCAGCCGAACTTGCGAGCGAAAAACAACAGCTTTTTTATAAACGGAATCCCGAGCGCGATCATATTACCATACGGATTGGCGGAAACGAGGGCTTGAATCGAAAAGCCGGACGCCCGAAACAATTTCGACAACCCGCGCTCGTAATGAAAAGTAATGTCCAGCTTGCTGTCCCAATGCCGGACGCCGTTGATGAAGTCCGTGAACCATTCTGATTTCGCGTGGCGGACCGGCATTCCGAAGAACCAAGATTGAATAAAACTTTGG
>JAISGC010000013.1 GCA_031263295.1 Rickettsiales bacterium | reverse complement strand
AAAATGCCACCCCTCCAAAGGAGGGGAAAACCAGTCGTCGCGGCCAGTGCGCTTTTTAAGTCATCAAAAAATCCCGCGTTCGCGGGATGTTTTATTTCGCTTTCGCCTCGGTCTTTTTGACCAGGCGCGGGCTGCGGTTCGGCTTCTTGACGCCGGCCTTCGCCGCGGGTTTCGCCGGTTTGCCGACCTTTTTTATAATCTCGTTCTTTATCGCCAGCATATCGGGGGTCAGGCTGCTGTTCGATTTCGACATAACGAACAGGTCGATGCCGCCGTGCTTGACCAAAGTGCGCAATCCGTTCGCCGATGTCGACAGCGCGAAGTCCTTGTTCAGAATCTCGCTGTGGAACTTCAACTTTTGCAGATTGGCCTTAAAAGTGCGCTTGGTGTGCCGCTTGGAATGCGATACATTCATTCCGACTTCGGTTTTTTTACCCGTGACCTGGCAATGTTTCATTTTCGTTCGTCCTTATAATTGCCGCCCCATACTAGCAGAAAGCCGGGGGAAAGTCAAGGGGATTTTAACGACTAACTACTAACGACTAGTGACTAACAGCGGCGCGACGACGGGCAGAATATTTATTGTCGCGCCACGAGTTAGTCGTTAGTCACTAGTCGTTAGTCGTTAAAAAACTATCTGCGATAGCCGCCGCCGTTTCCGCCGCGATAACCGCCGCCCGCCGCGTTCGCGGACTTTTTCGACAAATACCGCGCCGCGACCAGAACCAGCCACTCCAAGGACAACAGCCCCAGGTTCAGCGCCAGCCCGTCGCCGCGCGCGGTGCCGAGCACCCACGCCATTTGACCGACGAACGACGCGTAAAGCGCGAAGAACATCGTCGGGAAAAATACTCGTTTGACTTTGGATAACATCAACAACTCCTTTTTTTATAAATACATCAGAGCACAAAAAGTGCAATTATCAAAGTGCAAAGTGCAATCGATGTGTTCGCTTCGCTCACGCAAAATCCAATTGAACTTTGCACTTTGCGAATTGAACTTTAATAAGTGCCGGGTTCTGGTGCCAGGCCCCGGCGGGCCCCGTGATGGTCATAACGATGCGTCAAGCAATCGCCCTTCGCACCAAGCCAATTTAGGCGGCCATCGCAAGGCGAACATTGTCGTTCGCAGGAATGTTTTTAGCATTCATTTAATGGTTTTTACGGGAACCGCCCCGGAACGCAAGCACCGCCTTTCAACCCCTGTCGAATCTAGTTCAGCCCCGAAAGGACTGGGATTAGGACTAGGACTAGGTGGAGTTTGTGATAGCGCTTGTGCGCGACAACAAGGTTCACCTAGTCCTAGTCCTAATCCTAGTCCCTCTTTCGCCTCCGGCGAAAAATGGTGGAGCTGCGGGGATCCGCCCCCCGGTCCAAAAGATCTATTATACGATACAATCAGCGTCGTCTTCCCCGAAGGGACGCCGCTATTATAATGCGCGCGACGGCAGATTGCAAGAGGGGATTTTTATCCGATGGAACTATGAATTATTTTAATTATTTTATCGAACAAAGATCTATCTATAAAATTATGCTCGAAACTCTTTTGCCGAAAAATGCCTTGCAATCTGTCCAAGTTCACTACTTGAATCATATCGCATAAGGCCCAGCATTTTTTGTATCTTAAAACACCAGGTAAAGAGCTTTGCGGCATCTCGAAAGCAAGGCTTATCTCGTCGCGCGGTTTTTTCGTTGTGAATGGGACGATTATCGCAAGCCGATGCCGCCGATGTGGCTTCACGATAAGGACCGGACGAATTTTTCCGATTTCTGGTTTTATATTCGATGAAAAATCGCAACAGCAAATTGTATTGTCGGATTTTCTGCAACACAACTCGAAGTCGCACATAAAAATTTGTGCCTTTTTAACAAATATAGGTCGAATAGCGTGCATATTCAGTTCCAAATTACAGGCCCCGCTTTCGCGGGACCGAAAACCCTATACAGGGAGCGTAAAAGCTCTTGCGGACCTTTTACGATGTAATTATAGCATTTTTACAACAACTTGTCAACCTATTCCCCCAGGAAACTCCGCAACTTCCGGGCGCGGGTCGGGTGTTTCAGTTTATTGAGCGCCTTCTGCTCTATCTGGCGGATGCGCTCGCGCGTGACGCCGAGGTATTTTCCGACATCTTCCAGCGTGCAAGGCTGGTTCGTCGACATTCCAAAGCGCATTCTGATGACCGTTTCCTCTTTCGGGTCCAGGCCGTCCAAAGTCTGCGAGACAATCTTGCGCAGGTTTTTCTGCGCCGCCGCGACGAATGGATTCATTGCGGTTTCATCCGCGATGATTTCGATGCGCGAAGAATCGTCCTCGGTCCCGACGGGGGCCTCCAACGAAATCGGCTTCAAGTTCACCTTCATCGCCTTGTGGATTTTCTCGACGGGCAGGTAAATTATTTTCGACAATTCCTCGGCGGTCGGCGCGCGTCCGTGCTTGTGCATAAACTGGCGCGAAGCCTTTTGTATCTTGTGGATGTTGTCTATCATATGCACCGGGATGCGGATGGTGCGGGCCTGGTCCGCGATGGAGCGCGAGATGCCCTGTTGAATCCAGTTGGTCGCATAGGTCGAAAACTTGTTGCCGAGGCGATAGTCGAACTTGTCGACGGCCTTCATCAGCCCGATATTGCCGTCCTGAACAAGGTCCGAAAAGTCGAGGCCGAGCCCGCGGTTCGACGATTTTTTCGCGAATTTTATAACCAGGCGAAGGTTGGCCTCTATCATCTCGCGCTTTGCGCGCGCCGATTCGGATTGCCCGCGGCGCACCAATTCCACGACCTTTTTATATTCGGCGGTGGGCTGGCCGGTTTCAATCGCGATGCGCAATATTTCCTGCTGTATCCGCGCGATATCGGGCGCGTGCTTTTCGGCGAACTTTTGCCAGGCGGGCTCTTTGCGGCGCGCAAGATTCTTCACCCAATTTTTGTTCAATTCGTTGCCGGCGTATTCCTCCAAGAAATCGTCGCGCTTGATTTTCATGGCCGACGCCAGGCGCATCAGTTTTCCTTCAAGCCCCATCAAGAGCGCGTTCCGCGCGGTCAGCCGTTCCAGAATCTCCGCCACGCGGTCGTCGGACAAACGGATTTGATTCACGCAGTCATAGAGTTTCAGTTTTTCCTTCGCGTATTCTTTTTCGAGCGCCGGGTCGGGCTTCGCGGTCTTCATCAGGTTTTCGAGACGCGCGGCCTGCATCTTTTCCATCCGCGCGAAAATCTTTTTCATCTTGCCGAACAAGTCCATAATCAGCGGCATCACGGCCTCTTCCATAACCGGAATCGGCACGCCGGATGAACCGCGCGCGGGCTTTTCGGCGGCGGGCTCGCCGTCTTCGCCGGCTTCTTCCTCCTCCTCTTCC
>JAISGC010000085.1 GCA_031263295.1 Rickettsiales bacterium | reverse complement strand
TTGAAGAGATTTTTTGTCATTCCCGCGCAGGCGGGAATAGGGCTTTTAACCTTATAGCGAAAAACTTGTTTCACACACAAAGATAATTGTGAAATCAAGTAGTATCTGAATGTAAGGTTTAGAACCCTATTCCCGCTTGCGCGGGAATGACAAAAAATCACTTTGTGATTTTTTGTTTAGGTTTTTTCATAGCGCGTTATCGCCACCACCCCGCCCGGCTTCGCCGGGCACCCCTCCAAAGGAGGGGAACACCTGTCGTCCTACCTTCCGCAATAAATATTGATATTTATCCGCGTGCGGTCGCGCGGGCGCATGCGCGGCTGCTTTTTGCCGCCGCCGCGCATCAGCTCGTTCCGGATGGCTTTGACCTTTTCCATAAACAGGCGATAGGTCTCGGTCGTGCGGAACATCTCGAACACCTCGGGATCCGAATTATAAAGGCTGATTAAATCGATGCGCGCGTCCTTCGCGGTGTTGCAGATGCTGTGGGCGGGCTGCAAATTCTCGGTGTGATACCCCCCCCCCCTTGTATCCCGCGCTGAACTCGCGTCTTATTTGGTTCAGGGGATAGATATGGTCGATATTCAGATGCGATTCCCTCTTGATGATGTCGCCGCAGATGCCGCAGGGAACCTCGATTTTCTTCTGAATCAAAATGCGGATAAGCTTTTTGAGATCCCGCGGCTCCAAGTCCGGCGCGATGGAGTAAAGCGACCGCGCGTTGTAATTCCTGACCTCGTGGGCGTAAAGGACGGCGCGAATGTCGGACTTGTGCCGATGGGACAATTCGTTGGAATCCTCCCAGCCGACAATATCTTCAATAAAGTCGTAAAGCGTTTCGATTCTCATAACCGAATCGTTGCAGATTGCGGCGGTTGTGTCAAGTAAGGACTAGGATTAGGACTAGGACTAGAAAAGCTCGGCGGGCGCGAAGCGTGGTGTTCCCCTCATTTGGAGGGGTGGCCCGCGGAGGGTCGCAGACCCGAAGCGGGCTGGGGTGATGCGTCCAGCTGGCACTGCATCCTCCTGCCCCACGAAGTGGGGCGGGAAAGGTTGAGTTATCGAGAACGAGCCGCAGGCGAAGTTCGAGATTACGAAACCTTGGGGTGGGGAAAATTATGAATTATGCATTATGAATTATGAATTGATAATTCCTCTTTACAAAAAATCGCAAACTCTCTATAATGAACGGCGAACCAAGTTGGGAAGCTTGGGTCGGAGCCGTGGAAAGCTCTCTTTTAAGCGATGCGTCATTTTCGCATCGAATCCGCGCATAAAAAACAACGGCTGCGGCCGATTTTTTTATGCACCCGGCTTTGCCTTCGGCTGCGCCGGGCTTACCCCGGTCGCGGCCCGCTGCGGGCGTCGACCGGAAACTCCCGTTATGGTCGGGGGGCCGCGATGAGTAATTTTCGCGGGGTCATTCTTAAAAGTGATTTTCCAACCCTCCGACCCGTCTACGCGCCTTCGGCGCTACGCCGGGCTTACGCCCGAAATTTCCCGACGATGCAGAGCGCGACGGCGCGCTCCCTCCTGCCCCCTTGTGGGGCGGGATAGAGTTGCTTGCCGCACGAAGTGCGGCCTAGCAACTCTTGGGTGGGGGTGAACCTTTCATAATAAAGCACATACCCCCACCCAAGATTCCATAGGGCTCGAAAGCTGCGCTTTCTCGCCAAGGGAATCTATCCCGCCCCACAAGGGGGCAGGAGGGAGCCAGCGATAACGCTCTGCCAGAAAAACAAAACAGGGAGAAAAATATGAAAAATCAAACGAGCAATGAGCAACTAGCAATGAGCAATAGAAGCGCGCGACAACGCAACAGCAAACTCCTATTGCTCATTGCTCACTGCGCATTGCTCATTACCGGCGGCGGCGAAGCCGACGCCGCAAAACTCTGCAAAAAGACCTGCCCGCTCGCGGCGGCCAGCGTGCTTGCCTCCAACCGCCAGAATCTCGCTCCGGCGTCGGACTCGATATGGGACGCAAACCCGGACTGGGTCGTCAGCAACGCCGCTTATACGATAAAAGGAATCTCATTCTGCGGCGCGAGCAATCCGAACAACGGGGCGGCCGCGGCCGGAAACAATTGCTATTGCCGCATATTGACGATAAACGACGAAATGCAATGCGGCGGCAATTGGGTCCAAAAAGTCTCGACGCCGGATCCCTGCTCGGGCAACTGCCCGGACGAGTGCGCCTGGGCGATGACGACTGACGCTTACTTGAACAACGGCTTCATCAATTCCATTTTGCAATAACCCGAATTGCCGGTCGTTAAAAAAAATCCCCTTTCGGGGATTTTTACATAAGGCTTGAAATCAAAATCTGCAAGCGATTTTTATTCTCGATGTCGTCGAGCGCTATCGCCAGCGTATGCGCCGCCTGCAAATCCTGCAACGCCAGGTCATGCTGGTCCAGCTTTATCCGCAACGCCCCCGACTTCTCGAAATACCCCATCGCCTGGCGCGACATATTGGCGCGCGTGGTGTCGTCGGGTGTCTTCTGAATCCGGTCGGATATGATAGTGACGGCGCTGACATAGTCGTTCGCGGCCTCTTGGAAATCGCCCATATTGGTGCGGCATTCGGCGCGTCCGGCGAAATCGTTCCAGTCCGATTCGCCCGAGGTCTTGGCGATGGCCTGGGTCCAGTCGGCCTCAGACGCGCGCCAGTCGCGCAGCCACAGGCTGACCTGCGCGCGCTTGGCGAAGACATCATGCTCGGAAATCGGCGAGTCCTCGTTCCAGTTCGCGACCGCCTTGTCGAGGTCCGCCTTCGCGTCGGATAATTTTTCAAGACGAATGTTCGCAAGGGCCCGGTCGTAATAGGCCGCGACGGATTTCGCATCGATGCGGAGCGCCGCGCCGAAGTCCGCGACGGCCGCCGCGAAGTTCTCGCCCTGCATCAGAATCTCGCCGCGATAGACGAAATATTCCGCCGCCGGATTCTGCTCGATGGCCGCCGAAAAATCGTTCAGCGCGCCGACGGCGTCGCCGTCCAAAAGTTTGCTTTTCCCCGAATCGGCCAATCGCGCGGCCGCGGCGACATTCGCCGGAGTGTTTGCGCGAACCTCGGCCGCATCTTCGGCGACCGGCGCGGTCGTCGCCGCGCCGTTCCGCGAGATCATCCAGCAACCGGTCGCAACGGCCGACGCTATGGCGAGCCAATAAACGCAGTTCATAAAATAGGACTTTCGCGCCGCGCGGCGCTCGGCTTTTTTCGCGACGGCGTCAACGGACACCCCCGCCTTGGCGACAGCCGCCTTGACCGGTGCGACAGGCGCCTTCGGCGCGGTCGCGGTTTTGCGCGATGATTTCTTTTTTGGCATAGCTCTCTCCTCTATCCCCATAATTCTCTGTCGCAATTATATATGTTTTTGAGAATTGAAGCAATAGGAAATAGGGACTAGGGACTAGGAAATTATTCCAGAGCGCGATTCCCCTTCGCTGGCGAAGGGGTGGACCGCGCCGCAGGCGCGGGACGGGGTAGTGGAATACATCTTATCAATTTCCCCTACCCCGCCGCCTTCGGCGGCACCCCTTCCCCAAGGGAAGGGGAATCGCGCTCTGGAATCTAGTCTCTAAAAAACCGCCGCGGGCGTCTTCACATTCTTCCTTGCCGCGACAATAACCCGCCCGCCGCCGGCGTCCGTCAGAGTTATCGCGCCGCATCCGGCATCGACCAGCGCGGCGATAATTTTATCGAAAACTCCGGTCGCGGCGATCGCATAAAAATACCCGCGCGCGCGAAGCCTCCGAACGGACGCCACGACCCATTTATATATGTCTATATTATGGTGCGAATTGTCCTTGCGGGCGCTGCCCGAAAAATAAGGCGGGTTGGTCATCACCACATCGAACAGGCGCGCGGTGCGCCAAGTAAAAATGTCGCCGCGAATCAGTTCTATCTCGCGGCCGTTCATCGCGGCGTTTTCGCCAGCGCGAGCAATCATATCTTCGGAAATATCGACGCCTGTAATTTTCGCGCCCGACACTCGGTTCAGCAACGCCAGCGACGCTCCGCCCGGCCCGATTCCGACATCCAAAACAGAAAGTCCGGCCGCGCCCGGCCGCACCGCAACCGCATCGGCCAGCAGAACCGCATCCTCGGTGGTGCGGTATCCCGAGCCCGTCATTTTGACCCGCCCGTTGCAGATGGTGAAGATGTCGTTTTGCGTTGGCATAATTTTTTCTTTTTCCGGCGGAGCGCGACGGGCCTGACGCGCGGTGTTCCCCTCCTTTGGACACGCACTGCCCGCCGAAGGCGGGCGTGGTGGTGCTTGTAACAGGCAGTGCCACGCTTCGCCACCACCCCGTCATTTTTTCGTTTCACGAAAAAATGCCAGTGCGTGTCCAAGGGAGGGGAATACCGCCCCACCGCCCGTCCCTACCTATAAACCTCCGTCGCCTTATGGCAAATCGTCGTGAAGCTTTCCCGCGCCAAGTCGATATTCCGAACGACTATCTCGGTCTCGCCGCCGGTCGCGAAGCGGTTCTTTATCAGCCCCAACGCCCGGGCGTGAACGATGCCCTTGGCCTCGCCGTCGAACAACTCCTTGTGATTCAGATATTTGTAAAGCCGCGCATCGCTCCGCGCCTTTGGGTTCGCCTCGAATATCCCGTCGACATCCTTATACAATGTGCAGATTTTCGACGCGAAGCGATAGGCCAGATAGACCGCGGTCGTATCCGATCCGTTCCGCCCGAGCGTCGTGATTTCGCCCCGCTCGTTCGCGCCTTGGAATCCGGCGACCACCGCGACATCGTTGTGTCGGAAAAAATCCGTCAAAGGCGCCGGGTCGACCTGAATAATCCGCGCGTCGCCGAACTGCGAATCGGTCGTGATGCCCGCGTCCCATCCCGAGAAGGCCGCCGCGCGAAATCCATTGGCCAAAAGATATTTTGCGAAAAGGCGGGACGATACGGTCTCGCCGACGGACATCATGGCGTCGCGCGTCGCGGGCGTTGCCGCGGCCGGAATGCCGGAAATTATATCGTCGGTGGTCTTGCCGATTGCGGATACGACGACAATCAATTTTTTCGACCGCGCCAATTCATAGTCCACGGCTGCGCGCAGAAGCGGCATTTTTGATTCGCTGGAAAAAACTCCGCCGCCGAACTTGGCGACATTTGGTATTTGCATAGCGGATTTATTCTAGCGCCGCCCGGCGGGATGTCAAATTATTTTCGTTGACACGATACCCGGTATGGGTATAGAATTATCGCATACCCGGACGGGGTATCACAAAGGAGCGAAAAATGGAAAAATGCAATTGCGGAAAAAAATGCGAATGCAAATGCGGCTGCGTCGCGGGCAAGCCCTGCAAGTGCGGTCCGGACTGCGCCTGCAAATGCGGCTGCGGGAAATAGATTTAACGACTAACGACTAACTACTAACGACTAGTGACTAATAGCGGCGCGACGGCGGGCAAAATATTTATTGCCGCGCCACAAGTTAGTCGTTAGTCACTAGTCGTTAGTCGTTAAAAAGATGATATTATGAAACACAACCTGACTCTTCTCTCCGCTTTGGGCGCGGCGGCGATGCACTTTTTGTGCTGCGGCCTGCCGCTTACGGCGGCGATTTTCGGCGCGTCGATACCGGCGCTCGACCTCGGCCCCGCGGCAATGAAAATCATATTCGCGACGGGGGCCGTCCTGCTCGCCGCCTCGTGGATTTTGCACATTAAAAACCGGTGCGACTGCAAGGGCCGCGCGCCGCTGGTGATTCTGATAATTTCAACCGCGCTGTGGATTGCGGCCGTCGCCGCCGGATTTCTGGCGCCTGAACTGGGGATGCCGTCATGTCATTAAATTATAGAGATTATTCCAGAGCCTAATTCCCCTTCTCCCCAAGGGGAGAAGGGGTGGCTCGCGCCGCAGGCGCGAGACGGGGTAATGGGGGAATAAAAAAATGAAACGAAACGCTTGTAATAATTATCCATCCCACGAAGCCGAACTCGCGCGGTTGAACCGCGCGGCGGGCCAGCTCGAAGGCGCGAAAAAAATGATTCTCGACGGACGATACTGCCCCGATATTCTGGCGCTGTTAAAGGGCGTGCGCGCCGCGGTCCACGCGGTCGAGGGCAACATCCTGAAACGCCATCTGGAATCGTGCGTCGCCGATTCGTTCGCGGATAAAAAAACCGCGGGCGCCAAAATCGCCGAAATCAAAACCCTACTTGCAAAAGCTGTGTGATTCCAGATTTTTGCACAGCGCAAGATAATGACCCCGGCGGCACGCCAACTATAAATTATTCCCGAACAGCGATGCGGCCGCGGCCGGATTCACATCGTCGACAATGGAGCACAACATCGCGCAGGCATAGCATTGCGCCATAAATCCGGCGATTTTTATCCAGCCGGACTCGACGGGCATCTTCGTGCGGCACCAGCAATCGCATGGCTCGGCCACCGCTCCGCTGATTCCGGCATAGCCTTTTCCCGTCGGCGGAACATCCTGACTATACGGCATCCCGGCGACCTCTCCGGCCCAAGCCGCGCCATTTATGCTCCATTCCACTTTGGCCGCGTCAACATTGGAACTGCGCCAGGCTATCGAGTTTTTCTTGCATAACTTCGCGGCCTCGCTTGCGCCGCCGCCCGCAAGCAACGCCAGCGCAGTAATCGCAATAATTTTTTTCATATTTTTCTCCCTGTTTTGTTTTTTACGCAATGCCTTCACGCGGGTGTTCCCCTCCTTTGGAGGGGTGGCCGCGTAGCGGCCGGGGTGGTGACGAAGACTGGCACTGCCAAAACTTAAACAAAAAATCTCAAAGAGATTTTTTGTCAGCCCCGCGTAGGCGGGGCTAGGGCTCTAAATCTTACTTTTCGCTACTACTTGTTTTCACAATTTTCTTTGTATGTGAAACAAGTTTTTCGCTATAAGTCTTAAAGCCCTATTCCCGCCTATGCGGGAATGACAAAAGTTTTTTTTTACAAAAACTTTTGTTTTGGTTTTGTCAGTTCCCGCTTTCAGCACCACCCCGCCGCCACATCGTGGCGGCACCCCTCCCAAGGAGGGGAACACCGCGCGGAAGGCACGGCTTCGTCGGGAAATCTGTAAAGAGGTCGGGTGGGTTTAGAAATCAATATATGAATGATCCCGTATAAATTGCTCTATACGGCCCCCCGACCATAGCTGGGGATTAGCGCATAAAAAAACGGCCCACGGGCCGCAAAGTTTTGCGCGCGGATTCGGCAGGCAACAATCGCCCGCCGCATATATTGAGCTTCTAACGGCTCCGACCCAAGTTTCCCAACTTGGTTCCATTTCATTATATATTTTCTGGAAGGTTGGCGCAAGATAATTTTAACGACTAGTGACTAACGACTAATGAATGTCGCGGGCTGCGCCCGCGTCGAAATAAAAATGCGGCGCGATAACGCGCCGCCAATTATGAATTATGAATTGTGAATTATGAATTAGTTATAAACGCACCGGAATCCGTATTCCCGCATTGAACTTCCGTCGGCTCCGACCTTATAGTCGAAGAACGGCGTCGGGCGCAGAGTGTCAAAAGACGCGTTGTCATAAACCACGACTATGTTGGACGCGCGGCGGCCGCAAACCTTTTTCATCTCAAAGTCCGCGACCTTGGCGATAATCTCGCGCATATCGCCGTCGATGTCGCCGCCGTCGGCGGACTGATTCAATTTAAGCCGCATCTCGCGCAAGTCCTGCGAGCCCAAGAGAATCTCGACGCGCACCATCTGGCCCTTGTATTCCTGCCACCGCGTGATTTTCTTGCTGGTGTCCCACTTGGTCGTGGTGTCCTGTTTCTGCGCCTCGGTCTTCGGCCGGAAAGATTCGACATTCGCGTATTGATTGCCCGGCTGCATAAAGGCCATGGTGCGCTCGTTCATCTCGGGCGCGTCGGGTCCGCCCGCGGCGAAGTCGTCGCCGTTATACGCGGAGCCCTGCTCGCCAGTCTGCTGCAAGCACCCGGTCAGAACCAAAAGCGCAAGAATCTTTTTCATTTCCGAAATTATACCAGATTATTCAATTCCCGGGCAAGACAAATTGTGATAAAATAACGCTATGGCCGATGTAGTGCTGGATGTTTTGCTGAAACCGCTTGAAGAGTTCTATCGGCCCGAGTTCGTCGAGGAAATCGCCGTCAACCGCGCGGGCGAGGTCTGGATGCGGCTGCACGGCGCGGCGGTGCCCTGGGTCGCGTATAATTCCGAGAAACTTTCGCGCCAATATCTTGTCGACCTTATTCATACCGTTGCGAATGTTTATGAGCGGCCCTTCGAGCCAATTCGCGGAATGCCGGTCGTCTATGCCACCCTGCCCGGCAACCATCGCTTCACGGGAATCGCGGGCCCGAATGTTATGTATGACGACAACGATATAACGGGCGGCGTGGCATTGAACATCCGCGGCAATTCCTCGCCCGATACGACATTCGAGAACTATCACCTTGTGCCCGGCACGCCGCTAAAAAAAATGTCCGCGCGCAAAAAGGCCGCGCCAGCCGATCCCTACGAGCGCCTGATGTCGATAATCAACGACGGCAGTCCGATATTATTTTCGGGCGCGACCGCAACCGGCAAGACCACATTCCTGAATCACATCCTTAAACAGATTGATAAAAATGCGCGCGTGATAACGGTCGAGGACGCGCGCGAGTTAAAGGTGCCGCAGGCCAACCGCGTGCATTTTGTCCTGTCGCGCACGGAGCAGACGAACCAAATGAACTATGCGAGGCTCTTGGATTTGGTCGTCAGAATGACGCCGGATGTTATACTCGGCGGCGAGGTCTCGACCGACAATGCGGCGGCCCTCTGGGAGATGATGGGGACCGGGCATTCGCACTTTTACACTACGATTCACAGCGAAAGCGCGGAGGCCGCATACGCCGCGTTCGCCGACCGGATTCTGCATACGCAGCCCGCATACAACCGCACCGATTTGATTAAAGAAATGAAATCGAAAGTTCATGTGGTGCAACTCGCGCGCGATGGTTCGGACCGCGCGGTGGTGGAGGTCGTGTGATGTTAAAGGTCTGGACCGATGGGTCGTGTTTGGGAAATCCGGGGCCCGGCGGTTGGGCCTTTGTTATGACGGATGGCGCGCGGACGGCCGAACGCTCGGGCGGCGCGGCGGACACGACAAACAATCGAATGGAATTATCTGCGGTTATCGCCGCGTTGGGCGCGATAAAAAACTCGCGCGAATTGGAACTCTGCACCGACAGCAAGTATGTCAAAGACGGCGTCGAATCCTGGATGAAAAAGTGGAAGAAAAACGGCTGGAAAACCGCGGATAAAAAACCCGTGGCCAACCGGGATTTGTGGGAGCGGCTGGACGCCCTCGTATCAAAATTTAAAATCCGCTGGAATTGGACGCGGGGACACTCCGACGACGAAATGAACAACCGCTGCGACGAGATGGCCAAGGCCGCGGCAAGAAGCGTTTCGTGATTCGTGGACCGTGGTTCGTGAGGGCGCTTATGCAGAAGAAACATAAACAACACATACACATCGTCATCCCGGCGAAGGCCGGGATCCATTGCGCCGCAGGCAATAATAAAGTCAAAATGCTTCGCATTTTGTCCTTATTACACAGTGGATCCCGGCCTTCGCCGGGATGACGGAGTTGTTTATAGGATTTGGATATTATTGACCAATTATGGCAGCGTAAGGACGGCCGAGCGGGTGCATGAGTTGTAGCTGGGCGCGCCCTGCTGGATGCAAACAGCGCAGATATACGCGCAGCTGCTCGTGCAACCTGCCTCCACGCCGTCGCCGCCCAGATACACCCACGAGGCGCCAAGATTCGGACTTGTCATTCTGCACCAGCAGTACGCGTTCGTGCCGCTATAACTCGGAACACCATCAGTATATGTGCCGGTGTTCGTACTTGAACAAAATGCCTGACCCGACACCGTATGATACGCCCCGCCGCCGCCATAATTGGATGTTACCGTCCAGATTCCTATTCCCCCATTGCCTGTCGAATAGGAATTGCCATAACTATATGAGACTCTGGAGTTCGGCAGATATCCGCTTGCGGTTCTCCACGACTCCAGCCAATCCAGCTGGCACAGCTTTATCGCGTGCGAATCGGATATCGCGCCGACGGTAATCGCGCAGGCTAGAGTGATCACCGATATTACTAGGTTTATTTTTTTCATTAGTTGCTCCCTTTTTGTTATAAAAAACCGCCAACGGGATTATTGGCGGTCAGGGAGTTGATAAATCATATACACTGTAATGACTCTGTGGTTTTTCGGTTGCCCGTATTTCATAACCACAGCTCCCCGACCATTGCCGGGGGATAATCTAGTGCAGGTACAAGTTGATATGTTTTTTTCAGATATCAGTACCGCTGCACCGCAGTGTATATGGACTTATCACAGTCCTGAACCCAAATCCCTTTGGATCCGTTCCTATTCTAGCAGTTGTTGCCGAGGGAATGCAAGGAAAAAACAAAAAAACCGAAAGGTTTGTTTTGGATTCTTTTCATGGCAGTGCAAGGACGGCC
>JAISGC010000048.1 GCA_031263295.1 Rickettsiales bacterium | reverse complement strand
CAGCTGCCCGAACGGAGGCATCCCAGCGGCGCGGCGGTTTTCCAGGTCCGCGCGCACGAAATCGTCGCGCGCGTTTTCGGCGATTGCTTTTATGACTGGATGGTCGGGCTGGTAAGTTTGCAGAATCACGCGGCCCGGCTCCGCGCCGCGACCGGCGCGACCCGCGACCTGAAAGAGCTGCTGAAAAGTTTTCTCGGCCGCGCGAAAGTCGCTGCCGTATAATCCGCCGTCCGCGTCGATTACTCCGACCAAGGTCAGGTTCGGAAAGTGATGCCCTTTGGCGACAATCTGCGTTCCGATAACGATGTCGATTTCGCCGTCTTCAATGCGCTTGATAAGTTTGCCGAGCGCGCCCGCGTGCGAAATAGTGTCCGAAGAAATTATCGCGACGCGCGCGGCCGGGAACTTTTCCAAGACCTCTTCTTCGACGCGCTCGACGCCCGCGCCCGCGAATGTTATATCGTTTCCGCAGTCGGGGCACTTTGCCGGAATGCGCTCGATGCGCCCGCAGATATGGCACATCAGGCCGCCGGACTTTTTGTGATAATTGAGCCCGCAGGAACAATCGGGACAAGACGCGGTCCATCCGCATCCGCGGCATTGCACAATCGGCGAATGCCCGCGCCGGTTGATGAACAGCATCGTCTGGCGCCCCGCCGCGAGCGTCTCCGCGATAGCATCTTCCAAAATCTTCGAGATAAGGGCCACGGGCGACATTGTAATGAAAAAATGAAAGAATAAAAGAATTATTACCGAATAAACGCTATGGAATCTACGGGCAATTATTCAGCTGGTCCAACACGACCTTCACATCGCGGGCGATGGAGACCGAGAGTATCCGGCCCAGCCCGTCGCGATAGGAATAATTGAACGCGGCGTTATTAAACTCGGGCGCGGCCGCCGCAACCTGGGCGAACGGCGAAAGCAGCGCCGCAAAAAAATCCCGCCGCCGGCACAGGCATTCGTTGCGCACATCGGCGACCACCTCGGCCGTCTGCGTGTCGGCGTAATTTTCATCCAACTCGCCGTCCGTTATCATTAAACACCGCTCGCCGAATTGATAAAAGTTGGCGTCGTCGACCAGAAACTTATAAATCAAATCCGTGGTCGCGCCCGCGACCTGCAATTTGTTGACCATCCCGTCGCCGCAACACGCGCGCGCGGATTTCATCAGGATTTCGTATCGCCGCACAAGAGGCTTTGCGTCCGGCATCTTCGCGGTTATTTCATTTCCCGCCCGCGCGAGGGTTATCAGCGCGTCCAGATTCGCGCGCGGAATGCCCGCGGGCTGATGCGGGCCGGTCTCCGGGAATGCGGGCTTGGCTTTCCAAATCTTGCACTCCTCGACTTTCTCAAAAGGACAGCCCGCAAACTCGTGGCTTTTATCCCACAAATCTTTTTTGCGTTTTTCGACCGACCAAGGCTCGGCGATTTTGGCCTTCTTTTTCGCCAGAAGTTTTTCGATTTCAATATCGAGGTCTGTCTTCGGGGTCAAGGAGGGGATATAGCCGATTTTCTCGGGCAAAAACTCTATGCCGTGCGGTTCGCTCAGCCAGGTTTTGCACTTCATAGTGTCCGAAAACGGACAGCTCCGCCGGTCGGACAGAATCATATTTTTGTTGTCGAGCAGTTCACGGTCGGATTTGGTCTCGAAAGATTCATAATCGATTGTCGGGTCGAAGAACTCGTCCTTCACCGCGACGACGGGCCGCTCGCGGGGATTGAGATTCCACCAGTTCCATTCGCCGGGCGAGTTTTCCCCCATCGATTTGTTGCCGTAGTCGGTCGCGGCGGGGGTCGGCACGAACTCGTCCCAAACGGGCGCCGCCCCGTCGTCGATGGAACGATAGAGCGCCTGTTTGGCGGCGCCTGCGCCCGTGATAATCATTGAAAATAAAACGGCGAATGATAATTTCATTTTAATGACTAATAACTAATGACTAATGTCTAATGACTAATCGGCGGTATTTATTAGTAATTCGTCATTAGTTATTAGTCATTAGTCATTAAAAAATTAAAGACCTTTGGGCTTGGGCATATCGAACTTCGATATTTTCTTGTCGAGGGCCGACACGACCTCGTTCGTTATGTCGAGCGCGGGCGCCGCGTTCGGGGCGACGCGCACGAAGCGGCCGTCCAGAACGAGCGACAGATTTTTCTTCGCTATGATGGCCGAGACGATTCCGTCGAGATGCTTTTCCTGGATTTCGACCAGGGCCTTTTGGAACGCGGCCTCGACCGCCTGGGCCTTTTCGGTCACGACCCGCTGGAAGTTCGCGACCTTCTGCTGATACTCGACGACGCGCTTTTGCAGGGCCTCGCGCGACAGAACATCCTGGGACTTTTCAATCTCGGCCTTTTCGCCTTCGAGCGCCTTCTGCGTCTTTTCCAATTCGGACTTCAATTTGTTTTCATAGGCCTCGCGCTGCTTGCGCAGCCCGTCCAAAACCTTGGCGTTCTGCTGAATCGCGTCCATGCGGAGCACGGCCATTTTTATATCGGCGGCAGAGACCGCGTTCGTCGAGACCTCGGCGACGGCATTCTCGACCGAGACGCTGCCGCCCCGGAACAGCATCACTCCGGCGCCCGCGACGGCGACGGCGATCGCCGCGATGACGCCCATTTTCGCATAGTTTTTCGGTGTTTGATTTTTCGCCATTTTTTATCCTTTTTGTTTTTCGGATTATAACATAATGACAAGAGGGAAGGAAAGAGGAATTATTCCAGAGCGGTATTCCCCTTCCCTTGGGAAGGGGTGGCCGCGAAGCGGCCGGGGTAGGGGTAATTGATAAAGTGATTTCCACTACCCCGTCCCGCGGCGCCACACTGCGTGTGTCGCCGCGGTCCACCCCTTCGCCAGCGAAGGGGAATTAGGCAATCCCCGCTAAAACTGCGTCGCGAACGACAGCAAGAACCTCTGCCCGCGGTCGTATGACTTTTCAACCAGCGGGTATCCCCAGGAAAAGTTCATCGGACCCATCGGCGTGTTCCAATAAACTCCGAACCCCCAGGACGCGCGCCAGTCGGTGTCTATGTCGTTCCTGCAATCGGTCCGCCCGTATGCGAAACAAACCGCGGGGCTGCCGAACGAGAGCTCTTCTTTGGGCGGGCGTCCCAGCACGCCGTAGTCCAAGAACAAAAATCCTTTGACCTGATACTCGTCGGGAATAAAGACCGGAAAGTTCACCTGCGTCGATCCGTTCATCTTCCACAAGCCGCCGAGAGCATAGGATTGGTAATACCAATTGCGCGAGCCGACGCCCGCTATGTCGAATCCGCGAAGGCTCTCGCCGCCGAGGAAATACCGATAGACGCGCGAGATGTAATCGCCGCCCATCATATCGATGGCTCCCCATTCGAGATTGCTCTTGAACTGCCACCGGTCGGAAAAGAACTTGGCCAATAATGTTATGTCGGCGCCGTATCGCATAAATGTCTCGGTGCTGCCGAAGCCGGTATAGGCCGCGGACAGATTCGCGACAAGACCGGTATGCGTCTGCTGCGCGAAGTTCGTATCGAGATTATAGTATCGCAGGCCCGTGCCCAAGGTGTAAAGATTCGCGGTCTGCCAACCCGACGCGTGGAGATCATAGTTCTGGTCGAATGTCGCCGACAATCGCAGCGTCTGCGACCAGTTGTCGGTCAGCCGCCAGCCGAGCCGCCCCGCGACCGAGAAACTATCCCTGTCATAGGCATATGAGCCGAGCGAACCATATTCATAAACCGTATAGTTCACATCGAATCCGCCGGACAACTGCCGCCCGAACAGATAGGGCTCGGTGAATCCGAACAAGACCTGTTTCTGATACTGCGCAATGCTGCCCCGCAATTGCACCAGCTGCCCGCGGCCCATAAAGTTCTTCTCGGCGATTCCGGCGTCAATCATAAAGCCGTTGATATTGGACCAGCCGAGCCCGCCCGACAATTCGCCCGTCGGCTGTTCTTCGAGCCTCACATCCAGGTTCATCAGGTTCGTATCGGGCACCCGCGACGGCACCATATCGGCCGACTTGAAATACTGCGTGCGCATAATCCGCTGGCGCGCGGCCTCTATGTCGTTGAGCGAAAACGGGTCGCCCGCGCGGATGTTCAGCAACTGCTCGACCACGGCGTCAAATGTTCTGACATTGCCGAGAATATTCACCGCGCCGATATAAACGCGATTCGTTTTCTGAATGTCGAAGACCAGCGCTATGGTTTTGTCGGAATCGTTTTTCGTCGGATTCACATCGACATTTATAAAGGCGTATCCGTATTCGGCGACCTTGGCGCGCAGGGCCGAAATCGTCGCCTCAACCTCGTCTATATTATAAACCCGGTTTGCCCGCACCATCAGCGCGTCGACGAGCTCGTCGTCCGGCACATCCTTGAACGGATTTTTTATTTCTATTTTTCCGAACCGAAATTGCGCGCCTTCCTTCACATCGATGTCCAAAGCATATCGCGTGCGGTCCTCGCTGAATGTCCCCTTGGCGGACAGAATCTGAAAATCGACATAGCCCGCGCGGGCGTAGAACTGGCGCAGCAACTGCTGGTCGTATAAAATCCGGTCCGCGTCGTAGACATCGAAGCTGGTCATAAAGCGCCACCAGCGGCTGGTCCGCGACATAATCGCCGAGCGCAATTCGCTGCCCGAAAAAACTTTATTGCCGGTGAAGCTTATGTCGGAAATATATGTGGGCGAACCCTCTTCTATCTCGAAGACGATATTCACGCGGTCGTTGTCCAGGATAATTTTCTGCGGCGTTATTTTCGTGCCGTAAAGCCCGACGCGCTGATAAAGCGCCAGCATTCTTTGCACATCCCCGGCGACTACGGATTCATTGAACGCGCCGCGATGGGCGGTGCGGATTTCCTTTTTAAGGTCGTCGAGGGACGCAGCGTCGTTGCCCTCGATTGTAATCTGGTTCACTATCGGAGATTCCGAAACCCGGACGACCAATGCGGTTCCGCGCGTCTCGACCGCCACAGTTTCGAAATAGCCCGAACTTTGCAGGCGCTTTGCGATTTCATTCAGACGCGCCGGGCCGACATCGTCGCCGGACTTTACATTGGTCAGAATCTTGACCGATTCCGCGTCCATCCGCCGGTTGCCCTCGACTGAAATAGTCTTCACGACGGCCGCGCGGGCTATGCCCGCAGAGAATAAGAGAATAAGAGAATAAGAGAATATCTTCTTCATAATCCAGGAAAATATACAATATAAAAAGAATAGGCGCAAGACAAACCAAAACAAAAAATCCTGAAAGGATTTTTTGTCATTCCCGCGCAGGCGGGAATAGGGCTTTTAACTTTATAACGAAAAACTTGTTTCAATATCAAAGATAATTGGAAAAACAAGTAGTAGCGAAATGTAAGGTTTAGAGCCCTATCCCCGCCTGCGCGGGGATGACAAACCACTTCGTGGTTTGTTTAGGTTTTAGGTATTTTCCTTATGCACGCCTTGAACGCGATCGTCAAATCGTTCTCGCCCTCTTCGATTATAACTCCGAAGCCGTGGACCGGGTCGTCGATGGTCTGGCCGACGCGCCCGGCGCGCTTTATCGGCGCGGGGCGAACTTTGCGCGGTTCGCTCATCGGACGCAGATTCGACCTGAAAAACTTCGGGTCGATTTCGGCGATAAAACGGCTGGGCGCGTCGTGGCGCCAGTTTCCGAACAGCAATCGCGACGCGGCGAATGTAATCATGCAATGCTTCTTCGCGCGCGTTATCGCGACATAGGCCAGCCGCCGCTCTTCCTCCAATCCGTCTTCGGAAATGGACATATCGTTTGGGAAAATCCCATCCTCCCACGCGGGCAGAAAGACATTGTCGAACTCCAAGCCCTTGGCCGCGTGCATCGTCATAACGGACACCGCCGGGCCCGTGTCGTCGCGTCCGTCGTCGGCCGTCATCAATGAAACATTTTCGAGAAAATCCGCCAAGGTCGGAAACTTCGCCGCGACGCCGCGCACCAATTCGCGGATGTTTCGGCGGCGGTCGGGCGCGTCCGCTTCCGTAGATTCGGCCCACATTTTCGTGTATCCCGCGCGGTCCAGCAATTGCTCTATCGCATCCGCGGTCGCCAATATTTCCCAATCGAAATCGAACGCCGCCAAAAAGTCCGCGGCCGCCGCCGCTTGTTTCGGTTTCAGCGGCGTGGTGCGCAATGCTTCCATTATGGATGTGCCATTTTTCCGCGCGACCGCGCGCAGCGTTTCAAGAGTGCCGTCGCCGATGCCGCGCCGCGGCTTGTTGATTATCCGCGCGAAAGACATATCGTCGAAGTCGTGGGCCAACAGGCGCGCGTATGCGATAACATCCCTCACTTCCGCGCGGTCATAGAACCGCATCGCGCCGACCAGTTTATATGGAATCGACCGCCGCGAAAGTTCTTCTTCGAACAGGCGCGTCAAGGAACCGCTCCGAATCAAAATCGCGTGGTTTTGGTAATCGTCGCCGATATTATCCGCAATCAGGCGCGCCTCGTCTTGGTCCGACGGACACGAAATCAGCCGGATTTTTTCCCCGTCGCCAGCCGTCGTGCGGAGATCTTTGCCAAGCCGGCCGCCGTTGTTGCGAATCAGGCTGTTCGCCGCGCCGAGAATATTTCCGGTCGAGCGGTAATTCTCTTCAAGCCGAATTATTTTCGCATCGGGGTAATCGCGATTAAAATGCAGAATGTTTTTTATCTCCGCGCCGCGCCACGAATAAATCGACTGGTCGTCGTCGCCGACGCAGCAGATATTTCCGGCGGCCAGCATCCGCAGGAACTGGTTCTGCACGACATTCGTGTCCTGATATTCGTCGACCAGAATATATCGAAACTGGCCGCGATACTTTTCGAGCAACTCGGGCGCGCGTGCGAACATATTTATGACGCGCAGAATTATATCCCCGAAGTCGAGCCCGCCGAGCCGCTCCAACTCCGCATTATACGCCGCGAAGATTTTATTAAAATCGTCGCCGCGCGCGCCTCCGTTTGTGTCTTTATAATAAGATATTTTCTCGACCCAGTCCGCGGGCGCAAATTGCTTCGGGTCCAGCCCGAGCGCCGCGATTACATTTTTGAGAACCGCTTTCTGCTCGTCCTCGCCGTAAATCAAAAAGTCC
>JAISGC010000023.1 GCA_031263295.1 Rickettsiales bacterium | reverse complement strand
GCTGCCGCCTGCGGAACGAGCTGCAAGAGAATGTCTTCAACACATCGATAGGACTGACCGGCGTGATGACGGGCTCGATGAATGTCATAACAATCAATGCGAACCGGCTTGTTCAGGATAACAAAGACGATTATCTCGGCGCGCTGAAAGTTCAGGTCGAAAAGATTCACAAGTATCAATTCGCGACTTACAAATATCTCAAATCCTTGAAAGACGCGAAGATGCTGCCGCTTTACGACTCGGGATTTCTGGCGATGGAAAAGCAGTTTATGACAATCGGCATCAACGGCGTCGTCGAGGCGGCCGAGTTCCTGGGGCTCGATATTTCATACAATCCCGATTATGTGAAGTTCTTGCAACAGCTGCTCGGCGTCATTTTCGACGCGAACAAAGAGGCAAAAAAGAAATACGGGATTTCGTTCAACACCGAATATGTTCCGGCGGAAAATCTCGGCGTCAAGAACGCGAAATGGGACAAGGAGGCCGGATATTTCTCGCCCCGCGATTGCTATAATTCTTATTTCTTCCGCTCGGAAGACGCGGAGATTTCAATTATAGACAAGATGCGGCTGCACGGGCGCGAGGTCGTGCAATATCTCGACGGCGGCAGCGCGTGCCATCTGGCGCTGGACGAATATCCGACGAAGGAGGCGTGCAAAAAACTGATTCGCCTGGCGATAAAAACGGGCTGCAATTATTTCTGCACGAACATAAAAATCACATGCTGCGAGGACTGTGGCGTCATAGACAAGCGCACATTGCCGAGGTGCCCGAAATGCGGATCGGAAAATATTTCCTATGCGACGCGAATCATAGGATACCTTAAAAAAGTCCGCTCGTTTTCCAAAGACCGGCAAAGGGAGGAGGGCCTGCGGTATTATCATAAAGCGGTTTGATTTTTGGTGAGCGACACGGGACAATTTTAGAACTTATTGGCCCGGCCTTCGCTGCTTCGCAGCTTCGGCGGGCACTCGATTTCCAGCCCTCGCTTCGCTCGGTGGAAATCGGTGGTGGGCAAAGTGGGACTCGAACCCACACTCGTTAGAACTTGATTTTGAGTCAAGCGCGTCTACCAATTCCGCCATATGCCCGATATATTCGCCCGTATCCGCGGGCCCGCCCCGCTTCGCGCCTTTGGCGCTTCGCAGGGCACTCAATTTCCAGCCCTCGCTTCGCTCGGTGGAAATTGGTGGTGGAAGCGGCGAGATTCGAACTCGCGACCCAATGATTAAAAGTCATTTGCTCTACCGACTGAGCTACGCTTCCGCGCCGCGCATTATAGAGCATCTTTTTTGGAAAGACAAATGTTTTTTGGAAACTTTTCCATTTTCTGATAAAATGCCGTTGATGAGAATGTGGTTTGCGATTTTGGCGGCTTCGTTTTTCGCGGCGAATGCGATCGCCGCGCCGATTTACGGCGGACGCCAGGAAACGCCTCTGTTGATGCGGGCGCTGGCCACGGGCGCCAGCCGCGGGAATCAGCAGGCCGTGGTAGCCCCGCGCGCCGAAGTCGCCGCCCAGAAACAGGCCGAGGCGACCGCCGCCGCGAACAGCCAATACTTCGACTTCGGCACCATCACGATTATGACCAAACAGCAGTATATAAACTACCTGCGCTCTGCGGGCTATTCCGGGTCGAAACAGGATTGCCTGGGGCGCTATGACCAATACAACCTATACTTCCGCGCGGACACGACCCAGTCCGGCACGATAACGGGCAATGTCGCCGGAATGGACAAGGGCCGCCTGGATTCGATTTGCAACTTTTTGTCATACGCGCATTGGTGCTTCGCGATGGGCTTCGCCTATGCCATCCGCGACCCGGACGACGGCACGCGCATCAGCACGGGCAACCGGTGCTATACATACGACGAGTTCTGCGCGCTTCGCGGCAAAATCGCGGACATCTATCGCATCGACGATTATCTGTCCAAGATTATGGACGAGATTTACGCCTATAACACGGAAATCAAGCCGACGAACAAGAACACCGTGTCGACATTCACGCGGATGGGTCCGGCGGTCGGCGGCTCGTATAAGGTCTACGACACGGACTCGTGGGTTATGGAGCGCCTGCCCGCGGAGCAGATGACCAGATTGCTGTGCAAACAATAGGGGTTAGGGGAAGGGGTTAGGGGTTAGTGTGGCGCGCGATAAAGTTATTTAATAAAAATCAACGCAACCACAAAATCCACTAACCCCTAACCCCTTCCCCTAACCCCTATTGACAAATCGGCAATTTATACTACAATTCCCCTTATGAAAAACTCTCTTAAAGACATTGCGATAAAACTGAACTCGGACAGGTTCGCGGGAAAGGCGTTCTCGCTGGGCCATCTTTGGAGCTTTCGCGCGGCGCCCGCGCGGAAGCTGAGCGACTATAATTATTCCGTCGGCGCGCACGCGTTTTTCGCGCTGGCCGCATGGGACAGATTGCTGATAAACAAAATCCGCCTGAACGGCGGGCCGGTGAAAATCCAGATAGAATCCGGCCTGCGCGATCCGGCGAAACAGCTGGCCGATTACGACGCGTGGCAGGTGCAATGCGACGCGGATGCAACGCTCGACCGCTCGCGCTTTGTGAATCCGCGGGTCAAGCCCAGCCCGCACAGCGCCGGCATAGCGATAGACGACACCATCGCCGACGCGCCGCACCTCAAAGACCTGTTGAAGTTCAGCCGCGACCCGAACGCAAACGACTGGCTGCCCGACGGCGACCAGCTGCGGATAAAGAACTCGTATTTCTTAAAGTTTATGCACGAGGATTGGTATAACGACATCGTCGATTATATGATTGCGAACGCGGCCCCGGACCTGTCGGACGCGGAAAAGATAAAACGGGCCGAAGAGGAGCCCGCGAAAAAGACGGGCCAGATGCATATTTCGTCGCACGCGATTCTGACGAACGAAGGCGCGGCCGACCGGGACGCGCACATCGCGCTGGCGAACAACAACGCGCTGATTGCGATGCACAGCGCCCTGCCGATGTGGACGCCGACCAACGACGAGATATTCCACGGCCAAGTCCGGCGCTTCGTCGGCGATGTCGAAGTGCGCCAAATGCCGATAACCGCGCAGGATTGCGAACGCCAAGACCCGGTGGATAACGCGGAATTGACCGACGAGATTTTGGCCTTGGTGGATGTGCACTGGACCGGGCCGATTTATTACCAGACGACTTTGGTTCCGGGCAACCGCATAGACTGGTGGTCGGACAAATCGCGGAACAACGCGCCGACGCCGACGGGCGGCTCCGATTACCTTATCGAGCGCCTGTCCCTTATCGAATCCGCCCGCGACCGCGCGTTGGAGAAGTTCACTAGGTAATGCCTGCCGCGCGGTGTTCCCCTCCTTTGGAAACGCACTGGCGCCGAAGGCGCCGGGGTGGTGTTTCACATTTGCACTGACAAATCCTAAACAAAAAATCTTGAAAAGATTTTTTGTCAGCCCCGCGCAGGCGGGGCTAGGG
>JAISGC010000045.1 GCA_031263295.1 Rickettsiales bacterium | reverse complement strand
CAAACGATAGTCTGACCTCCTGCATCAAGGACGGCGAGTCTGTCACCGACGCCGACTGGTATAGCGACGGGAAGATCGGCACCATCGTCGAGATGCTCATGATGAATCTCGATAATAATCTACTGGCTGGATGTGAAAAGGTTATGGAAGATACTCTGACATCCGTATGCGGAGATGCGGAATGCCACAAGGCCTTCAACGCCAAGGATTTCGGCACCGCGAATCTTGGATACAGCATCGATACCGCCGCGAAAACCGATGGCACCGCGCCGACCTATGACATAACCTGGACCGGAAAAATCGACGATTTCAGCGCGTTCAGGCCGGAGGAAGCCGGAACCTCGGCATCATCCTTGGCCGAAGACGGAAGCTTTGTCAGCGGAATCACGCGCCAGTATCCGTATCTCGCCTTCGAGAAAACCGCCGCGGACGGCACGACCACAACCGCAGGCGACGGCGAAAAGGCCATCCAGCGCGCCATAGACACCGCAATATCGTCGTTTATGAGCAACGAGAAGATAAAGTTCTGCACCGAGGGCCGCGACTTGTCGCAAATCAAAACGCGCGATAAAAACGCGAAGGCGGGCGACCGCACCAAGACCGAGGCGCGATTCCCGCGCCTGGCCGACACATACATAACGAGAATCATAAACAATGGGCTCGTCATCGCGGAAAAGAACTATTACACCAAGTTCAGCAAGCTGAACACCGAGGCGATGGAAGAGGTTCGAGTGGCGAAACTCGCCAAAGCCGCGAGCGACCTTGAAAAGTGCGAAATCGAAAACAGCTTTATTTATTATGGCTCGATGGCCGTCAAGGAATACGATGAGGATGTGACCGTGTCTTGCAACAACGAAACATTCACCGATCCGCTTAGCGGATACTTGAAGCAATGCTTTGTCGGCGGCAAGTATTACGCGAATGAAAATGGCACTTTCAAGATGCCCAAGGGCGGCGGCAAGGTCATGTATGGCGCAATCAGCGTCGTGTCGGTCACGCCGAACGAGCAGATTATGTGCAAAGAATCGGTCCTGGGCGATCCGAACCGCGCCAGCCCGTCGACCAATTCATGCTATGACCCGAACGGCGGCGTCCTGTCGAAAGAAAACTTCCCGTTCCAGCTGGATGTCAAGCGCACGGCCTGTCTGACCCAGTATCAGGCCGCCGGGAAAGCGAATCCCGCGACCGCCCCCGCCGCCGACGACACCGCGAAAAAATAGGTGTTTTTTTGGAAAACTATTGACTTTTACGATAAGAATACCTATAATAGCCGCGATAACCTGATTGCGTGCAATCAGTGGGGGCTGAGGCGAAAGCCAACAAGCCCCAATTTTTTTTTAGAGGTTTTCTATATGATAAAAAAAGTCGGAATCTATGTCGATGGATTTAATCTGTTCTTCGGCGCATTGAAATTGGCGGAACGGAAGAAATATCGCTGGCTGAATATACAAAAACTGGTCCAGGAAGCGTGCAAATCATATCTCTCAAAAAACGACTATGAAGTCCGGTGTATAAAGTTCTGCACGGCGCGAATCAGCAAGCGGGCCGATAATGACGATTCTCCGCGCAAGCAGCAGATTTATTTCAACGCCCTTAAAACTATTCCGAATCTGCATCTGATTTTCGGTAATTTCCTTGTGCATAAGAAGTTTGCCGCCGTATATCCGATAGAATTGGATTCGCGAGGCAGGGCGAAAACGCGGCTGGTCGTTCATACGGAAGAAAAAGGCTCGGATGTGAATCTGGCGGCGCATCTGCTAGCCGATGCGTTTCGCGGAGACATAGACATTGCGATTATGATAACGAATGACACGGACTTGGTCACGCCGCTGAAAATCGCATCGGAGGAATTGCGAAAGGAGGTGCTGGTTGTTTCGCCGTTCCGCAAGACCGCATATTCTATAAAGCAATTGCGACGCGTGAAATGCTATAACATCGAAACTTCGCATTTGGCGGCGGCGCAATTTCCAAATGAAATCACAACCGGCGCCGGCCGCGTCATAACAAAGCCGAAGGATTGGTAAAAGCCCTCTGCCCGCTTACCCCGCCGCCGACGACACCGCGAAATAAAACTCCCCCGAAAGGGGGATTTGCTTTGGCGCTGCAACGCTATCACGAGCGTCAGTCCTAGTCCTAATCCTAGTCCCTAGTTCCGTCTTCATAAATCCTAACCCCTCCCGACAAAACTTTATTCTGGCATTTGGGCAGTTCGAGCGGCAGGTATGAGATTATAAAATCGTATTCGCAAAGTTTGTCGATGTTTTTCCACAATGGCATAAAGCGCTGGAACGAAACCGCGGTCCAGCTCTCGGTTTTGTATTCGCAGACGCCTTTCTTGCAATCGGCCTTCGCCGCGCCCTTCGGAATCGCAAAGGGATGATTCTCGGACCATCTGGTATTGAACGCGCCGCGGAAAGAAACCACTTCGTTATCGTTGGTCGTTTTTAGAATCGGCGTCGGCTGGGCAATCCAAAACGCCACGGCGAAAATAAACAAAATCCGCGCCCGAATCTTTTCGCCGATTAAAACGCACAGCATTCCCGCAAAGCAAAGAAACAGCGCGAACGGCGGCATATCGTTCAGCGGGGCATTCGCCATGGGCAGCGCGGAAATCCAATTCGCAAACCTGATGACAACTCCGTAAAGATAATCCGAAATAAACAGCGGCCACCGCCACAGCGCGCCAACCATCGCGACGGGCATAATCGCAAATGAAAATACCGGCAACAGAACCAGGTTGCCAAGCAGACTATAAATCGGAAAACTCGCGAAATGATAAATCACAAAAGGCGCGGTCCAAAGCGTCGCGACAATCGTCGTCATAACCGCGCCCCTCCAAAAGCCGACGCGCCGCCCCTGAAAGAATAAAACTATTCCGAAAATCGCAGCGAACGATAGTTGAAATCCCGCCGAGACAACCCAGAAAGGATTAGCGATTATCATCGCCAGAAATATAATCGCCGCGGTGCGCAACGAAAATGCGCGGCGGCCCAGAATCAACGCCGCGAATGTCGCGCCGAGCATCGCGAACGATCGGATGGTCGCGGTGCCTCCGCCCGAAATCAAAAGATAGCCGAACAATCCGACCGCCGTCAGCGGCAATGCGATATTGCGCGCCGGATGCCGCCGCGTCCAGCCCGGAAACAATTTTACCAAGGACAGCATTATGAAAAACAGCCAGCCGCCGACCAGCGCCAAATGAAATCCCGAAATCGAAAAAATATGCGCTGCGCCGGTCGACTTTATCGCATCGTATTCCGCGCGCGGAATCGCCGCGCCGTATCCGAGCACCAGCGAATCAACAAGCTTGTTGTTCGCGGAAAAATGCAGCCGGTCGCGCAGATCGACGGGCCCCGTTTCGCAAACGCCATCGGGCGCGGAACCGGTCGCAGACTGGCCCGTCCATAAACTCCACCGCGCATAGTCGAAGCGGTTGAACGCATCGGGCGCGGTCGGCGCGTAGAGTTTCGCCTTTAATGCAATCGGTCGGCCGACCGCGCATTTTTGTTCCGGGATAGAAATCCGAAACAGAAAATCCTCGGGCGTCCGAACGAAGACCCGCGTCTTTCCGGCGGCGTAGTCCGCGCGCTCGACGATGCCGACGACATCCGCGCCGCGGCGGCTGCGCAACAATAATTTTGTGTCGACCAAATCGCTCTGGAATCCGGCCCAGAAAAATCCAGCCAGCATCGCGGCCCAAAGCCATTTGTATTTCAGGAAAACCGCCGCACACAAAATCGCGATGACGAGAGGCGCCGCGACAACCGGCGTCCAAACAAACCACGCGGCGATTCCAGTTGCGAATGAGAAGATTGATAAAAATAAAGCTCTATCTTGCAAATTGTTTTTATTGTTTTAGCTCTTATTCCAGAGCCGTCACCCCGGCGCCGGCCGGGGTGCCCGGCCACACGGCGCGTGAGAACTTAAAGGGTTTGTATTGCCGTTAAGAAATGGGCCCC
>JAISGC010000033.1 GCA_031263295.1 Rickettsiales bacterium | reverse complement strand
GGTGCCGCCCGAAGGGCGGCGGGGTGGTGGCGATAACAGGCTGTGCCAGTCGTCTTCACCACCCCGGCCGCTTCGCGGCCACCCCTCCAAAGGAGGGGAACACCGCGCGGAAGGCATCGCGTAAAAAACAAAACAGGGAGAAAAAAATGAAAAAACAAATTAGCAATGAGCAACGAGCAATGAGCAATGGAAGCGCGCGACAACGCAATAGCAAACTCCTATTGCTCATTGCTAGTTGCTCATTGCTCATTACCGGCGGCGGCGCAGCCGACGCCGCCAAGCTCTGCCGCGTCGCGTTCCAGACTTTGGAAAACGAGGGCGCGACGGTGGCGCCCGACGGGACATATTCGACCGGTCCGGCGGGCGGCGCGTTCACCAGCTATCTGAACGAGAACTTTCCCGTTTCGGGCCGCGGGAAATGCGCGGGCAACGAGGCGCAACTTGTGTATGACAACAAGGTCACGGACGCGACGGACAACGCGGGCGCGATGTGCTATTGCAAGATGACGGCGCCGCGCGCGGGCGAGTGGATAATGCTCGGATACATCGGCGCGGGCTGTCCCGACGAGTGCGCGCGGCACTGCGGCCACCGCTTGCAGAAGATGCATACCTACAAGGCGATGTTTATGAGCATTTGATTATCTGATATTTTCGGATTTAATCATCGCCTCTATCATCTCGGGAATGTATCGAATCTCGCGCGCGTCCAGCATCATCGCGTCCGGCTTCTCCGCGCGGACGACATCGGAGGGCGAGTATCCGCCATAGCTCGCGCCTATCGATTTCGCGCCGAAGTTTTTCGCCATCCGAATATCGGGCGGCGTGTCGCCGATGTGAATGGTCCGCTCGGCCGGAATCCGCGCGCCTTGGGCCAGCGTCGCCAGGCAGTCGGGCGCGGGCTTGTCCGGCAATTCCAAATCGTTCACGGATGCGATGCTCTTGACCAGAGGCATAACGCCGGCCTTGCCGAGCGGGGCGGCCACGCGCTTGGCGGAGCTGCTGGTCGCGACGCCGATATAAAATCCCATATCGGAAAGGCGCCGCAGCATTTCGGGCACGCCCGGGAACAGCTCGACCTTTTCGACCCATTCGTCGGTCCGCCATGTCGCCCAAAGCGTATCCAAAAACTCCTTCGCGATTTCGTCGTGCCTCTCGCCCCAGACCCGCGGCTTGCGGTCCGAATAATAGAGCTTCGCCGCCAGCCCCGGATAATAGGGCACGGACATTTTCGCCGCGACAATCGTCCCCACCTTGTCCACCAGCGGCAGGGTGTTCGACATCACGCCGTCGTTGTCGAACGAGATAAGCCAGTCGGAATATTCGTATTTTTGCTTCATCGGTTTTCCTTTTTTTAGCCGAGGGATTATATACCGATTTGGGAAAGATGCAAGCGCGCTTTAAGAGATTTCTTTCAATCTGCGGATGCGGCGCTCGGCCGCGTCGAATGGCGATTCAAGAAACGCCTTGGCGGTCAAAAACGCCTGCTCCGGGTCCACATCGTCGGCCCCGAACGCGAGCAGATTCACATCGTCGTGAAAGCGGTCGGCGGTCGCCTGGTCCGGCCGCTCGCAGCGCGTCGCGCGGATGTGCCGGAACCGATTCGCGGCGATTACCGCGCCCGCGCCCGTGCCGCAGATTACAATCGCGCGCGCTTCCGTATCCTTCAATAATTTATCCGTCGCGAGTTTCGTAATAACCGGAAAATCGGCCGGAGTATTCGGATCGTCGCAACCGAGGTTCTCGACCTCGTATCCGTCCGCTCCCAGCATTTCCGCCAAATAGATTTTAAGGCCCACGCCCCTGTGATCGTTAGAAATGTATATTTTCATTTTCATAGTCATTTCCTGTTATTTTAATGACTAATAACTAATGTCTAATTACTAATTGCCGCTCATTAGAAATTAGTCATTAGTTATTAGTCATTAGTCATTAGTCATTAGTCATTAGTCATTAAAAGATTTATCCCCTATGTATCAGCTTGCATTCCAGCCTGTCGTTGCTGGTGATGTTCAATCGCGAATAGTAAAGATTTCCGGCCATGGTCGCGTTGGAAAAAATGTTTGCCATATCGCACTCGATGGGCCCGTCCATATTGCCGTGCAGAAAGACTATGTTCGCGACGACGCGCCCGCTGACGGAGCCGCCCTTCCCGATAATGACGACATCGGCCTGCACCTTGCCGAGGACATCGCCGTGAATCTGCACCGTGTGGTCGGTCTTGATGTCGCCGTTCAGTTTGCAGCCCGCGCCGACGATGGTCGGGCTCTGCTTGTTTGCGGAATTGGTGAAAGCGAACATAATTTTACTCCTTGGCCTTGATGAATGTGTAAGGGTTGAACGGCGAGCCGTTGTATCGGATTTCGTAATGCAGATGCGGTCCGGTGCTGCGGCCCGACGATCCGCCGAGCCCGATGACATCGCCGTTTTTAACCTGGTCGCCGCGCTTGATGAGAATCTTGTCGAGATGCGCGTAGAGCGTCGTGAAGCCCAGCCCGTTGTCTATCTCGACCGCCTGGCCATAGCCGAATCGGTCGCCCGCCTGAATGACCTTGCCCGGGGAAACCGCATAGAGCGGCGTGCCGACCTGACCCGCGAAGTCGATGCCCTTGTGCATAGTCGGCTGGCCGTCGAAGGGATCCTGGCGCGTGCCGTATGCCGATGTTATGCGCGTGGTGCCGCGGACCGGAATGCCCAAGGGCAGCATAGTTTTTGTGCGTTCAAGGCCCTGCCAAAGCTGAACCTGTTCCGCCAGCTGCTGATACTTCGGGTCGATATTTTTGGCCAGCTTGAAGTCTTTGACGGGTTCGCCTACCGCCGGGCTATCGGCCTTGTTCGCCTTCTCGGAAAGCTTCTCGGCGTTCAGGCCCAAGGATGCGAGCGTGCTGCCGATTTTACGCAGGTCCTTGCTCAATGTGTCGATGCCGTTTTTGGTCAGGCCCGAGACCCGCTCGATAATTTGCGAATCGGCGCTGTTTATCGAAATCATCGATTCTTCCAGCTCTTTGTTCCAGCGCCGCACCTGACGATTTTCCTCGCGCACCAATTCATAGTCGAGTTGCAGCTCGCTGAACTTTTTGACCTCCGGCGCATATGAGCCGTTCTTATAAATGTCGTCGAGCTTCTGCTGCAAAAAGTCAATCTGCACCCAGGTGTTCAGGCGGTTTTTAAGAAGGTCCGCCGCGACCTTTTCGCCGACTTTTTTCTGCTCCAAAATCTGCGCGTCTATGGCCGTCATATCGCGGTGCAGCTCGACGAATCTTTTATGATAGGAAACCAAGTCCGACATCTGGGTCGCGTGCTGGGCGCGAATGGCCTCCAACTCGGCGGTCCGCTGTTGCAGCATCGGGCGATGATAGACATAAATATATGTGGACCAGAAGGCCCAGCTGGACAAGGAAAACCAGAATATCGCCTTGGAAACCCGCCAGAACGAGGTCTGATGAAACGACCGCACGACGCCGGACGGGGTCGTCATAATCGTGAGATCCCGCTCGGGGAACAACTTGGCGATCTGGCGCCAGCCCCAGCGGAACGGCGCGCCCATCAAATGCCAAAACGACGAAAACTTCGCAAACAGAAACATCGGCGTCAACTTTACAATTATTTGACGGGGATGTCAATTTTTAACGACTAACTACTAACGACTAGTGACTAATCGGCGGGCGCCCCACTAGTCGCTAGTCGTTAGAGTTAGTCGTTAAAAATCCCTTGACCCAAACGCGCATTTCCAATATTATGAATGCAGAGCCGGTTTGGAAAACTTGCTCGGGACTTTCAAAAGTCCATACAATGGCGATGCGTTGCAACTTGGCGATGCGTCGTGATCCGCGCGCAAAACTTTTGCGGCCCGTGGGCCGTTTTTTTTGCGCCCTGGCTTCGCCTTCGGCTACGCCGGGCTTACGCCAGACTTCTCCGCATGGTCGGGGGGCCGCCCAGAGCAATCTTGGCGGAGTCATTCCATTGTTATGATTTTTGAACCCCCCGATGCCAAGGAAAATCCACGAACCAGATTTTTATCCGAACCGGCTTTCAGGATTAGGCACCGGCATTCTGCGCGGTGTTCCCCTCCTTTGGAGGGGTGCCGCCGAAGGCGGCCGGGGTGGTGAGGAAGGCGAGCACTGACTAAACCAAAACAAAAGTTTTTGTAAAAAACTTTTGTCATTCCCGCGCAGGCGGGAATAGGGCTTTCAACCTTATAACCACACACTTGTTTCACATACAAAGAAAATTGTGAAAACAAGTAGTAGCTGAATGTAAGGTTTAGAGCCCATTCCCGCCTGCGCGGGAATGACAAAAAATCTCTTCGAGATTTTTTGTTTAAGTTTTGTCAGTGCAAATGTGAAACACCACCCCGCCCGGCTTCGCCGGGCACCCCTCCAAAGGAGGGGAACACCACGCGGAAGGCCCGTCCTCAAAAACAAAACACAGGGAGAAAACAATGAAAAAGTTCAATTTACAAAGTGCAAAGTTCAATTGCGGCGCGCGAAAAAGCATCAATGCATTCGGCAGGCTGTCATTGAACTTTGCAATTTGCACTTTGCTAATTGGCGCAGCCGATGCCGCCAAGCTCTGCGGGAAAAAACCGATAGAGACCACGACCGCCGATCAAAAATTGGGCGCGGCGTGCAACAGGACCGCCGGATTTTATGTCTATGGCAGAAACTGCGGCGGCGAATATGAAACGGATATAGGCGGAAACAGCGGGACAAATATGTATCTCAACAAAACCAAAACCGATATGGAATGGACCAGTTGGTGCGACGAGATTCTGGCCGTTGCGGTTTCTGCAAAGGGCGCGGACGGATATTGGGATGTGGTTTATTTATACCCGTATTATAAAAATACCGGGCGGTCGACGAACGAAGAAACCAACGATTTTAATTTCCATTCCGACTGGGCGTGCAACTATATGGCCCGTCACGGCTGATTGCGAATTTGACCGCAGGCGCATTCGCCAGTCATTAAAAAATCGGGCGACGCCCGATTTTTATTTCACCTTGCACAGCTTTATCATCGCGTCCAGGGTTTTCCTCTCGAACAGCATTCCGTTCAGCATGGACAACGCCTGCGGATTTTTGTTGTAATACTCGAAGACTTCCTGCGGATTCGGAAAGCGCGACGCCTCGGACCAAATCGCCTGCTGCAATTCTTCGCGCGCGACCTTGACCTCGTTGGCCTGCCCCCATTCGGCCAGAATCAGCCCCAATTTCACGCGGCGCTCAGCCTCCTTGCGGTCTTTCTTTTCGTCGCCGGATTTTTCGCCCGCGGCGATTTCCTGCTCGACTATCGTTTCGGGCAAATCCAGCTTCACCTTATCCGCCAGCGCGTCCAAGAGTTCGTTCCGCAATTCGTTCTGCATATTGTCGTCGTTCTGCTTCTGCAAAACCTCGCGGACATTTTCGCGCAGTTTGGCAATCGATTCAAGCCCGACCGCCTTTGCGAAATCCTCGTTCAATTCGGGCAGAATCGGATGCCGCGCCTCGTTTATTTTAACCGCGAACTTCGCGTCTTTTCCCGCCAGCTCCGCCGAGTGATATTCTTTCGGGAACTTCACATTGACATCAAACTGGTCGCCGAGCGCGTGCCCGATAATCTGATCCTCGAAGCCCGGAATAAATTGCCCGGACCCGAGCGTCAGGTGATGGTTCTTCGCCTCGCCGCCCGCGAACTTTTCGCCCGCGACGAAACCGGTAAAGTCGATAACCGCGATGTCGCCCGACGCCAGTTTGTATCCGGCATCCTGCTTCTGGAAATCGCTGCGGCCTTTTCTGATATTTTCGAGCGCCGCGTCAACGGCTTTGTCGTCGACCGCCGCCGCCTTTTTGGTCAGAGTTATTTTTTCCAAATCGATTTTCGGCAATTCGGGCAGAATATCAAAGTCGAGCGTATATTCCGCGTCTTTGCCCGAAACATATTTTCCAAGGTCGGCCCTCGGCGCGCCCGCGAGCTTTATTTTTTTATCCGCGACAAACGCATCCAGGTCCGCGTTCATCAGTTTGTTCACCGCATCCTGCTCGGCCGCATTGCCGTATCTCTGACGCAGAACCGCGACCGGAATATGCCCGGGGCGGAATCCGGCAACCTTGGCGTTCTCGCCGTATTTAAGGAGTATTTCGTCGGCGGCCTTTTCGATTTCCCCCGCCGCGATCGTCCCCGATATTTCATCATTAAGATTTTTGAGTTTGTCTTTTTTTAACATATTTTCACCTTTGTGTTCCCCTCCTTTGGAGGGGTGTC
>JAISGC010000022.1 GCA_031263295.1 Rickettsiales bacterium | reverse complement strand
CATCCCGGCGCAGGCCGGGATCCATTGCTTTCACGCAGGTTATAACTTATAAGTTATGACGCAGCGTCCGGCAGTGGATCCCGGCCTGCGCCGGGATGACGCTCGTCATTTGGTTGTTGCTTTATTTTTTACGCAGAAATTGAACTTTGCACTTTGTAAATTGAACTTTTACTTGCCCCCTCGCAAACTTTTGTTTATGCTGGCGGCCATGGCCGGAAAAGAGATTCTTGAAAATATTACGGGGCAGCCGCTGGCGGATGCGCTGTCGGAGCGCTATTTATCCTATGCGGTTTCGACAATCGTCGCGCGGGCCTTGCCCGATGTCAGGGACGGATTAAAGCCCGTTCACCGCCGCATACTCTATTCTATGCTGCGGCAAAAACTTTCGCCCGCCGCCGGTTTCAGAAAATGCGCGACGGTCGTCGGCGATGTGCTCGGACACTATCATCCGCATGGCGATAGTTCGGTTTATGACGCGATGGTGCGCTTGGCCCAGGACTTTTCTGTTCGATACACTCTTATAAATGGCCAGGGCAATTTCGGAAACATCGACGGCGATCCGCAGGCGGCGTATCGATACACTGAATCGAAGCTGACCGATGCGGCGATGCTGATTATGACCGGCATAGACGAGGATTCGGTCGATATGGCGCCGAACTTCGACGGCACCACCACCGAGCCCGTCGTTATGCCCGGCGCTTTCCCGAACCTGCTGGCCAACGGCGCCATGGGAATCGCGGTCGGTATGGCGACCAATATTCCGACGCACAATGTCGCCGAGGTTATGGACGCGCTGAACCTCGTTATTGACAAGCCCGACGCAACCACCGCGCAGATTATGAAAAAGCTGGTCGGGCCGGATTTTCCGACCGGCGGAACCATCATAGACGACTTCGATTCAATCGTGAAAACCTATGACACCGGCCGCGGAGTTTTTCGCATTCGCGCAAAGTGGGCGGTCGAGCAATTGGAGCGCGGCGCGTTTCAGATAGTGGTTTCCGAGATTCCATACGGCGTCGTCAAACAGAAGCTGGTCGAGCAAATCGCGACGCTTATCGACGCTAAAAAACTGCCGCTGGTAGAAGACATCGCCGACGAATCCACTACCGATATTCGGATTGTAATCACGCCGAAAAGCCGGACCATCGAGCCCGATAAAATTATGGCGCATCTGTTCGCTATGTCTGACTTGCAGGCGAACTTTAATATGAACTTCAATGTCGTCGATTCCGCGGGCGCGCCGCGGGTGATGAAAATCGGCGAAGTGCTGACGGAGTTTTTGGCGCACCAGCGCGTGGTCCTGTGGCGCCGCACCAACTGGCGGCTTGAAAATATCGCGCGGCGATTGGAGATATTGGGCGGGCTCTTGATTGTCTATCTGAACCTCGATCGCGTGATTGAAATCATTCGGAACGAGGACGACCCCAAGGCCGTTTTGATGGCGGAGTTCTCCCTTACCGAAAATCAGGTCGAGGCGATTCTGAACACTCGCCTGCGGTCATTGCGCAAACTCGAAGAAATGGAAATCCGGCGCGAGGATAAAGAGCTGCGCGCGGAGCAGAAGCAATTGAAGGCGCTGCTCGCGGACGACGGATTGCAGAACGAGCAGATTAAATCCTGGTTCGCGGAAATCAAAAAAGCATACGCGAAAACTACGCCCATCGGGCGGCGCCGTTCTGACTTTGCCGACACTGCGGACGACGAAGAAATCAATGTCGAGGACTTTATCGAAAAAGAGCCGCGCACGATAATTCTATCGAAGATGGGATGGATTCGCGCCGCGACGGGGCACCTCGATTTGGGCGCGCTGGACGCCAAGTTTAAGGAGGGCGACGAACTCGCGGACGCGTTCCATTGTATGACCACCGACAAGATAAATATTTTCGCGTCGAACGGAAAATCGTTCACGCTTTCGGCCAACGATTTGCCCGGCGCGCGTGGATTTGGCGAGTCGGTGCGGATGCTTATAGACCTCGGCGCCGAGGACGAAATTATCTCGGCGTTCGTTTTGGATCCGGCTGCGAAATATCTGGTTATGTCGCGGCATGGAAACGGATTCTTGGTCGCTGGCGAAAACTGTCTGGCGCAGACGAAAAACGGCCGCCAGATTATGAATGTCGACGATAAAAATCCGGCCGTGATTTGCAAGCCCGCGACCGAAGGCTTCGTCGCAATCGTCGGTTCGAACGACAAGTTGTTGATTTTCCCGGCCGACGAGATTCCCGAAATGTCGCGCGGCAAGGGCGTGATTTTGCAGAAATACAACGCGGAAAAAACATACACTATGGATGCGATGTTTTTCACGAAAGACTCGGGCTTTGGCTGGACCACCGGCCGCGGCAATATCGACGGCGGCGATTGGCGCCCGTGGCTGGGCCATCGCGCCGGCCAGGGCCAGACGATCCCGGTCGGGTTTCCAAGAAGCGGGAAGTTTGGGCGATAATTTTAGTGACTAGTGACTAACGACTAGTGACTAATGTTAGTCGTTAGTCACTAGTAGTTAGTCGTTATATTTCGTTATACATATTGAATCCCTCCGCGCAATGGACGCGATATAATATCCCGGCTATGATAGATAAAACCAGTGTTATTGAGCCGGGCGCGCAGCTCGGCAAAGATGTGGAAATCGGCCCGTTCTGCGTGGTCGGGAAAGATGTCGTCCTTGGCGACCGCGTGCGCCTGATGTCCAATGTAGTCATCGGCGGCAAGACCGCAATCGGCGACGACACAATCATTTATCCCTTCGCCGCAATAGGAATGAAAGGCCAGGACTTGAAGTTCCAAGACGACGAATCTATGACCGGTCTCACGATTGGCAAGCGCTGCCGCATTCGCGAATACGCGACGATTCAGTCCGGTACGCCCGCGTCCAAGGGAACAAAAATCGGCGACGATTGCCAGGTTATGGTCAACGCGCACATCGCCCACGACTGCCAGCTCGGGAACAATATCGTCTTGTCGAATCTGGTCCAATTGGCGGGCCATGTCGAAATCGGCGACCACGCGATAATATCGGCGATGTCCGCGGTGCATCAGTTTTGCCACATCGGGGAATACGCGTTCCTCGGCGGAATGAGCGGCACGGCGGTCGACATTCCGCCCTATGTTATTTTCGAAGGGGTTCCGGCGCGCTATCGCACCATTAACCGCGTCGGACTGACGCGAAACGGATTTACGCCCGAGGACTTGCAGGCGATATACGCCGTATACAGCGCGGTCTTCGCGTCCGAGGATGCGGGCGCGGAAAACCTGAATCATATAAAAAAGCAGGTGCGCGACAACCGCTATGCGATGCACGCGATAGAGTTTATCGAAGACCGCGCGGGCCGCAGCCTGACCATGGAAACCCGCGGCGTCGACAACAAGCAGACCCGCGGCATCTTCGGCCAGAAAAAATCAAACTATGACAGGAAATAGGCCCGATGCCGGGCCAGGCTTTCGTTGCGCTCTGGAATAATTTTTTAATATTGAGGGTTTGAGGATTGGTAAAGCATTCCAAAGTTTTTATCATAGCGGCCGAGGTTTCGGGCGATGTCCTCGGCGCCGAGATTATGCGCGCGGCGCATTCGAAAGGCGGCGTCGAGTTCGTTGGCTTGGGCGGGCAAGCGATGCAGGCGGCGGGACTGAAATCTATTTTTCCGATTTCCGACTTGGCCGTTATGGGCATAGGAGAAGTCATCGCGAAATCCAAAACTATTTTGCGCCGCATCAAGCATACCGCGGATGCAATCGTCGCCGCGAAACCCGACATAGTTCTGACGATTGATTCGTCGAGTTTCGCGGTGCGGGTTATTAAACAGGTAAAGAAGGCACTGCCTGGTGGGGTGTTTTTTGATAAAAAACACCTTTTGCGAACAGATGGTCCGAAGGACCTGAATGTTCGCAAAACAAAGGCACAGGATTTTTTATTTTCTCAGGGGCTTCGCCCCGTCGAAAATAAAAAAGGTGTGTTTTATCAAAACACACCCCACCAAGCAGTGCCAAAGTTTTACCATTTCGTCGCGCCGATGGTCTGGGCGTGGGGCGCATGGCGCGCGAAAAAATACGCGGGCGTCTGGGATAAACTTTTCTGCTTCTTCGATTTCGAGCGGCCGTATTTCGAGAAATACGGATTGAAGACCGAGAGCGTCGGCTATCCTATCTATGATGTCGCGTCGCGCGCGATAAAAAAGACAGAAAAAAAATACCTCACTCTTCTGCCCGGAAGCAGAATGGGCGAAGCCAAAAAGTTGATGCCGATTTATAAAAAAATAATCGCCGCGATGCCCGGTGAAAGATTCGCGATTCCGACGACCGAGCCGACGCACGAATTCGTCAAGCGCGAGACCGCGAATCTCCCCGTGAAACTGGTTCCGTTTGCGAAACGATACGAACTTTACAACCAAACAAAAACCGCGATTGCGATGAGCGGGACCGCGGTCTCCGAACTCGCGATTATGCGCGTGCCGACGATTGTCGTCGCGCGAGCGAACTGGATTACCGCTTTGCTGGCGCGCGTTCTGTTGCGCGTGAAATATTTATCATTGATAAATGTTTTGGCCGGGCGCGAGATTTTTCCCGAGTTCCTGGGCCGTGCGGCGAATGCGAAAAATATCCTGGCCGCGCTTGGCGCAATCGACGCGAAAAAAATCGCGTCGGAACTCGCAGCCGCGGACAAGCTCTGGCATCACGGCCGCCGCGCCCCCGCGGAAATCATAGCCGCGGAACTCACGAAATAATTTATAATCCTGCGATTCCGAAATATTGTTTGCGAGCTTCGACATTGCCGCCGAATCCCAGCGCGACATAGCGCGCGCACTGGCCCACCACATCGGGATGAATCGATTGATAGACAACCCAGCCGCTGGTTCCGGGACTGGTCAGGCGGCATCGGCACATATCCTGTGTCCCCGGCTCGAATGCCGATTTCACGACGACGCATTCCCCGGCGTATGCGGTCGTTGTGCAGAATCCGGTCGCGGCCCCGGTTTTGATGTTGGCCTTGTCCCAACCCCATCCGGTCCTGTCGCCGCATCCGGTGCCGACCGCCCATAAGGTGTTGTCTTCGTTTATCGCATAGCTGTTCCCGCTGGTGTTGTTATACCAACATAGCTTCGCGGCGCCGGCTTCGCCGCCGCCGGTAATGAGCAAAGAGCAACAAGCAATGAACAAAAGGAGTTTGCTGTTGCGTTGTCGCGCGTTTCTATTGCTCATTGCTCGTTGCTCATTGCTAATTTTGTTTTTCATATTTTTTCTCCCTGTTTTGTCGTTGGGAAACAGAGCGGTCGGGTGGGTTGAGAAATCATAAAACGAATGATTCCGCATAAATTGCTCTATACGGCCCCCCGACCATAAACGGGGATTGCATAAAAAAAGCGGCAATTCGCCGCGTGCGCCCAATCTTTCCGACGGGGCTTTTTTATGCGCGGATAACGACGCAAAATGTGCGCCGCGTTTTAAGAGCTTCTCACAGCCCGACCCAAGTCTCCCAACTTGGTTCCCCGCAATTATACATCCGGGCGCAATTTGACGCAAGAGTTATTTTAATCTATAATCGCGCGTATGATGAAAAGACTTCTTATAAAATTATTCGGACCCAGGGTTCACAAAGCCACCGCGGGCGAATTGGCGAAAAAGTTCGGCCTCGATTTGCGCGGCGATCCCAAGACGCCGATTCTCGGCATAGCGCCGATTGCGGACGCGAAGCCCGGCGACGCATCGTTCTATTCCACCGAGCGCAATTCCGAGGCGTTTAAGATTCTGCCGATAGAGACGCTCGAAAAAACGCGCGCGTCCGTGATTCTTTTGCAGCCGGAAAATGCGGGCAAGGCGCCCGCTGGCGCGGCGCTCCTTATCTCCGACCATCCGCGTGCCGATGTCGTGAAGATGCTGGATTATCTCTATGCCGAAAAGCCGCGCCGCGGAATCTCTCTCGACGCAATCGTCGCCCGCCGCGTGTTTTTCCGTCGCAAGAAATCGGTCTATATCGCGCCGTTCGCGGTCATAGAGCGCGGCGCCGCTATTGAAGAAAATGTTCAGATTCACACCGGCGCATATATCGGCCGCAATGTCCGCATCGGCAAAAACACGATAGTCCATTCCAACGCGGTTATCGAGAACGCGACCATCGGCGACGACTGCGTTATCCACAACGGCGCGTCGATAGGAAAAGACGGCTTCGGCTATACGCGCCAGGACGGGCATAATATCTTCATCCCGCACGCGGGCCGCGTGATAATCGGCAATCGCGTTTCGGTCGGCGCGAACTCTTGCGTGGATCGCGGCGCATTGACCGACACGCAGATTGGCGACGGGACGAAAATCGATAATCTGGTCCAAATCGCGCACGGCGTGATAATGGGGCGGGAGTGCTTTGCGGCGGCGGGCACCGGAATCACGGGCGGCTGCGTTATCGGCGACCGGGTGATGTTGGGCGGCCAGGTCGGGGTCGCGAACGGAAACAAGATAGGCGACGACGCCGAGATAGGCGCGCAGTCCGGCGTTATCAGCGATATTCCCGCGAATGCCAAAATATTCGGCACTCCGGCGATGCCCTATATGGACAGCCTGCGGATGACGGCGTGGGTGAAGAAGAACGCGTTGGCGAAGAAGTAGTTTTTTAACGACTAGTGACTAACGACTAGTGACTAATATTGGCGCGCGAAGCGCGCACATCTGTTAGTCGTTAGGCGTTAGTCACTAGTCACTAAAAAAAGGTTAAAGAATGATAAACAAAGAACAAATCGAAAATGTCATCCCGCATCGCGGCGATATGCTGCTGATTGACGAGATACGGGACTTCAACGACCAGTCGGGCGTCGGCATCCACCATGTGCGCGCGGACGAGTTCTGGTGCGCGGGCCACTTTCCGGGCAAGCCGATAATGCCGGGCGTCTTGCAGGTCGAGGCCTTGGCGCAGACGGCGTGCTTCATCGTTCTGACGCACTTGAACGAGGACGGCGGGCGCAGGCTCGGATACTTCACGACGATGGAGAAAATCCGGTTTTCGCATATGGTGCATCCGGGCGACACATTGGAATTGCATGTCGAAATGATAGGATCGAAACTGAACCTCTACAAGTTCCACGGCATCGCGATGGTCGGCGGAATGAAGGTCTGCGAGGCGACATTCTCGGCGATTATGGACAAGCCGGAAGAAGTTTAACTTTTTTAATGACTAATAACTAATGACTAATTACTAATGTCTAATGCCGATTTGATTAGTAATTCGTCATTAGTTATTAGTCATTAGTCATTAAAAAAATGTATGCACAACTTTCCAAATTACACAATGAATGCTTCCCGGCGCAGCCTTGGTCCGCGGATGAGTTTGCGAAATTAAAGGCGGGCGGCGCGGAGATAGTCGCCTCCGACAACGGCTTTATCGTCTGGCGCGCGGCCGCGGACGAGGCGGAGATAATCACGATCGGCGTGCGGCCGTCCGCGCGGCGAACCGGCATTG
>JAISGC010000001.1 GCA_031263295.1 Rickettsiales bacterium | reverse complement strand
GCCGGACGCGGCGTCATAACTTATAATTTATAACCGGCGTTAAACCAAGGGAACCCGGCCTGCGCCGGGATGACGCCCGCGGGTATGTTGACGCACATTATTTTACCCAGAAATTGAACTTTGCACTTTGTAAATTGAACTTTACCCGAAGAACCTCGCGTTATACGCGGCTATCACATCTTCGGGCGTGCTGAAAATATGGATGTTGAAATCGCTCAGGCTGCCCGAGACGAATCCGAACTTTATCATCTGTTTAATCATATCGCCGAAGACATTCCAGTATCCGTTCGTGTTCAGGAAATAGACCGGCTTTATCGATTCCCCGATCTGGTGCATCGTCAGAATATCCGTGACTTCGTCCAGCGTCCCCATTCCGCCGGGCAGAATGCAGAACGCGTCGGAGGCCTCTATCATCCGGGCCTTGCGTTCAAGAAGCGTGTCCTTGATTTCGAGCGGCAGCCCCGGCATCGCGGGCTCCTGCTTGGCGATAATATGCGGGGTCGTCACGGCCAACAGCTCGCCGCCGCTGTTTTTCGCGGCCCGCGCGACCGCGCCCATCAGGCCCACATCGCCCGCGCCGAAAACCAGGCGGATTTTGTTTTCCGCCATCATAATGCCGAGTTTTTCGGCATCCTTCGCGAATTGCGGGTCGCTGCCCATTTCGTGCCCGCAATAGACTGCCATAGAACGCATTTATTTTCTCCTTTCTTTTATGCGAATATAGCATAGAATGGAGCAATTATGAATAAAAACTTTTTGGAGTCTTTATTGCGGTTCGAGATTTCCAATCCGAACGAGACAATCGCGGCGGCGGTCTCGGGCGGGCCGGATTCTATGGCGATGCTGGAATGGCTGCGCGCGGCGGGCGCGAAAATTGTCGCGCTGACCATAGATCACGGGCTGCGCGCGGAATCGGCGGCCGAGGCCGCGGCGGTCGCCGCGCATTGCGCGAAAATCGGCGTTCCGCATACGATATTAAAATGGACCGGCGCCAAACCGACGACGGGCGTCGAGGAAGCGGCGCGCGCGGCGCGCTATGAATTGATGACGGACTTTTGCCGCAAAAATAATATCGGCGTAATTGCGACCGCGCATCATCAGGACGATCAAATCGAGACATTTTGGATGAATCTTGCTCGCGGCAGCGGCGTCTATGGATTGAGTGGAATGCGCGAGATTTCCGAGCGCGACGGCATGATAATTTTCCGGCCGTTGTTGGCGACGCCGCGCAGCGAATTGCGCGCATACTGCGACGAAAAAAATATTCCATATTTTATGGATGCAATGAACGAGGACGAAAAGTATCTGCGCGTGCGGGTGCGCAAAACCCGCGAAGACCTCGGCATAACGGACGACAAAATCGCGCTTGCGATTGAAAACATTTCACGGGCGCGCGACGCGCTCGAAACGGAGGCCGCCGCGCTCGCGCGAAAACTACACGGCGAGTTCGACGCGGCGGAACTTCTGGCCGCGCCGGACGAAATCAGATTCCGCGCGCTGTCGATTGCCCTCGGCGACGAATATCCATTGCGCCTTGAACAAATAAAAAACGCCTTCGCGCAATTGGACACCGGCAACGCGAAGTTCACTCTCGCGGGCAAAAACATTCGCATATTGAACAACAAAATCCGCATCTGGGCGGAGGGGAAAAACTTCAATGAAAATTGACATTCCGGATTTTATAGAGATTCGCGGCGGCCGGCCGCTCGCCGACGACGCGCAGGTCCGCGTGTCGGGCGCGAAGAACGAGGTGCTCGGGGCGATGTGCGCGGCGCTGCTAACAGACCAGCCCGTGATTTTCAACAATGTGCCCTTCATAACCGATGTCGTCGATATGGTCGAAATCTTTCGCGCGATAGGCGCATCGGTCGACTACGCGCCGGAGAAAAACCGCATCGAAATCCGCGCGGAAAAGATAACGACAAACCAATTGCCGGACCAGGCGCTGAACTTTCGCGCGTCATATTACATATGGGGCGCCCTGCTCGCGCGGTTCAAGAAAACCGGCGAGTGGGGCAGCCTCCGCATCAAGATTCCGGGCGGCTGCGCATTCGGCGGCGCGCGCGCGATAAACTTTCACATAGATTTATTGGATAATATTTTCGGCGCAAAGCTGACGGAAACGGCCGAGGCGTTGGAGTTCGTCCTGCCCGATAATTTCGACGGCGCCCTGCGGCCGATTTATTCGACGCCGAAGACTTCGCACGGCGCGACCTTTCACTGGATGCTTGCGGCGGCGCTTTCGCCCGATATAAAAATGATTTACAACGCGTCGTTGGAGCACGAGGTCCCGCATCTCCTCGGCATCCTGAATCAAATGGGCGCGAACATTCGCGGAACGAACACGACCGCGATAACGAACTTGGGATTCGGAGGGCGGCTACTCGGCGGCGGAGAGTTTGATATTATGCCCGACAGGATGGAGGCCGGATTCTACACGCTCTTGGCGCTGGCGTTGCGGAGCAAAATAAAAATCATAGGCGCCGACCTTGCGTCCTCGCGTCCGTGGTTTAATTCGATTGTGGAAATCGCAGGCGCCGACCGATGCGTCGCGCGCGGCGAAATAATGTATTTCGATTTCACGGACTTGCCGCCGTTTCTTGGACGCACGATGATAACATCGCCGATTCCGGGAAAGGAAACGGATATGCAGCAGTGCTGGACGCCGGTGCTGGCGCAGGCGACGGACGAATCTTTGATATTCGATCCGATATATCCGGGCCGCGTCGGGCACCTGCCCGAGTTGAAAAAGTTCGGAATCGAAACCGATTTTTCAGAGGTTGAAATCGAAAATCCGCTGACTCCGAAGGCGGCGAAAATAATCGTGCGCCCGTCGAGGATTCACGCCGCGAACGCGACCGGAATGGATCTGCGCGGAACGGCGGCGCTGATAATCGCGGCCGCGGTCGCAGAGGGCCAGAGCCGCATAGACCTGCCCAAGTTCGCGCTCCGCGGATACCCGAATCTTATAGGAAACCTTAAAAAATTGGGGGTGGAAATATGTTGAGAAACGCGCCGCTTTCGACGCTTACCCGATTTGGCACCGGCGGCCCGGCGGACATCCTCGCGACGCCGGGGTCGACGGCGGAGCTTTCGTTGCTCCTTAAAAACAACGCGGTTGAGCCAATAACGATTATTGGCGCGGGCTCGAATATTCTGGTTCCGGATGACGGCCTCCGCGGGCTGGTTATCCACACCGGAGGATTGCGCGGAATCCGCCTCGACAACGGGGTTCTGGTTGCAGAATGCGGCGCTCCGATGATAGCGATTGCGGACTTCGCCGCCGCAAACGGAGTTCCGGGCTTTGAGTTTATGATTGGCATTCCCGGCACGATAGGCGGCGGCTTGCGGGCGAACGCGGGATGCTTCGGCGGCGCCATATCGGACAATTTAATCAGCGTGCGCGGATTTAACTATGACGGAGTCGAAATCGAGGCCGACGCGGGCCAATGCGGGCTGACATACCGCGGCTCCGCGCTGCCGCCGGATTTCATAGTATCGGAAGTATTGCTCGCGGCCGACCGGACCGACGACGAAACCTCCATCCGCGCGCGGATGGCCGACATCATAGCAAAGAAAAACGCGGCCCAGCCTATGGATGCGAGAACGGCGGGCAGCACTTTCAAGAATCCGCTCGATGCGCCCGCCTGGAAAAAAATCAAGGACGCGTTCCCGAACGGCCTGACCGTGGGCGGCGCTCGAATATCCGAAAAGCACGCGAACTTTATCGTCGCCGACGGCGCCTGCACATCGTCCGATATTTTGGAACTGATAAAACAGATTCAAGAAAAAACGGGATTGGAATTGGAAATTAAAATACTTGGAACAATATAAAGGAAAAAACAATGAAAAAAATAATAGCTGGAAATTGGAAGTTGAACGGGTCGGCGGCGATGCTGGACGAAATGGCGGCGGCGCTGGCGGCCGCCGATACGCGCGGCAACAAAGTAATTTTATGCGTGCCTTTCACGCTTGTCGGACGAACCGCGAACCTCGCGATGGGCGCGCAGGATTGCAGCGTTCACGCAAGCGGAGCCTTTACTGGCGAAGTCTCGGCGGCGATGCTGGTTGAGGCGGGCGCGAAATACTGCATAGTCGGTCATTCCGAACGGCGGCAATATTTCAACGAAACGGACGAAATGGTCGCGGAAAAAATCGCCCGGTGTTTGGAAAATAAAATCACGCCGATTGTTTGCGTCGGCGAACTTGACGGCGAAAATATCGCGGATGTTTTGGCGCGGCAAATCGAGCGCGTGCCCGCGGACGGCGTTATCATAGCATACGAGCCGCGCTGGGCCATAGGCACCGGCCGGACGCCGACGATGGCGGACATCGCGGCCGCGCACGCTTTGATAAAAAAGCTGCGGCCCAACGCATCGGTCCTCTACGGCGGCGGCGTCAAGGCGGCGAACGCGGCCGAAATTATGGCGACGCCGGGCGTCGACGGAGTTCTGGTCGGCGGCGCCTCGTTAAAGCCCGCGGACTTTTTACCGATTGTTCAGGCCGCGTAATAGTCAGATAAGAAGCGCAAGTCCCTGCGTCGCGCAATAAGACGGGCACCAGCGCATGCATTGGCCGCCGCTGCTTTTGAACGCCCCCATAAGGCGCCACTGCATTGCGGCGGGCCATGTTATTCGGCACCAGCATTGGAATCCGGTCGCGTTGGCCCTTTCTGCGGATACATTGGTCGAGAAGAACGCATATCCTTGGTCCCACTTATCGGCGCCGAGAACATCGGCCGGATTTATGCATGCGAAAACGCCGGACGCAACCCGCGACGCGCAGTATTGCGACACATCGCGGCCGTCGGTTATCGGACCCGCGCAGCCTTCGCCCAACGCAAACGGCCCAGTCGGCGCGGTGGCTGCAACGCCGCCATTCGGAGCGCCGCCAAGATAGCTGCCCGTCGCCGGGTTGCTCATGCACATCTTTGCCGCTTGCGCCTCTGGCGCAAGCGGAATGGGCAATGCGCAACTCGCAATGAGCAATAGAAACTTGCTGTTGCGTTGTCGCGCGCAACAATTGCTCATTGCGCATTGCTCGTTGCTAATTTGATTTTTCATTGTTTTCTCCCTGTGTTTGTTCTGGGAGCCGGTTCGGATAAAAATCTTGGTTCGTGGATTTTCCTTGGCGTCGGGGGGTTCAAAAATCATGTAATAGAATGATCCCGCGAAAATTACTCATCGCGGCCCCCCGACCATAGCGGGGAAGTCTGGCGTCCGCCCGGCACAGCCGAAGACGAAGCCAGGGCGCAAAAAAACGGCCCACGGGCCGCAAAGTTTTGCGCGCGGATTACGACGCGAAAAGCTGCGCCGCTATTACATGGGCTTTTGAAGGCCCCGAGCAAGTTTTCCAAACCGACTCTGCGTCAATAATATTGAAAAACGCCACGCCGGTCAAGCAATATTTCCACCAGCGACATCGCTACATTTTCCATACTTTCATCATACCGGCAACGAAATTGCCAGTTATTTATAGATACTTTTCACTTCACCGGCGGGGCCAATTCGTGCTATAATTGTCCGGAAAAGAGAATGTCGTTTCGGAAATTGATTTTTGCCGTCTTGTTCTGCGCGCTGGGCGGCGGCGTTCCGGCTGGCGCGCGGGCCGCGAACGGCCAGGACTTTCAGATGGCGTCGCAATTGCTGACGGCCGCGCGCGCCGGAAATATTCCCATGGTCGAGAAACTGGTCAATGCGGGGGCCGATGTGAACTTCACCGACAGCACTGGATTGTCGGTCGTATGCACGGCGATTATGAACAACGACTTGAAGGCCGCGCAGATTTTGCAGGTCTATGGCGCGGACGCCAGCCGATGCGATTCCCAGATAAAAAAATATAAAACGAAACTTCCAAAGGAGAACAGCGGCGGGCTGTTTTCCGGGCTCGGCAACGCCCAGAATATGACGCTGGCCGCCGGGGGGGCGGCTTTGGTCGTTGGAGGGGTCTATCTTTTGGGCGACGGAGTCTTCGGCGCGGGCGGCGGCAAAGGCGGCGGAGGAAGCGGCGCGGGCGGCGATCGCCCGACCACCGGCGGCGGGAGCGGCGGCGGAAATACCGACACCGCGACGCCTCTTGCGGTCTTGGCATACGGCCCGAACGAGTGGAATCCCGACGCGAACAAACCCAAGGACGGATTCGACCTCGGCGCCGAAATCAACGCTTTGTTTCCAGCGGGCGCGGGATCGAACTTTGCGTATATGTCCGCGAACGGCCAGCAGAATTATCTGTTGATGACGGCGGGATATTCGCCGACCGCTCGCGGATATTTGGGCCAGGCGACAATGCGCAATTCGGGCGGCGCCGGAAATACGCCGATAAAGCTGGCGGACGGGCTCGGCACAGGCGGCGCGCCGATTCCGGTCGCTCTGATTACCGCGAACGGCGTCAATCCCGCGGGCAGCATCGAGAACAAACAAATAACCTATGCGACCTGCGTGAACGCCGGCGATGCGGGCTGCGCGCATACGACGACGCGATACGGAAATCTGGCGTCTGGCGCGGAGATAACGACGGGCTTCGACCTGTCTGGCGCGGGCTCGGTGTTCAATCCTCTGGCGAGCGGCGGCGATAATTTATTGGCGAAAATGATTGTGGGCGAAACCGCGGGCACCAGCGGCGGCGCGGACTTTGTGGGCTATATGCCGAATGGGCAGCTCTTGCTCTATCGCACTGGCGGCGGAAAAAAGTGGGCGGACATAACGGGCGGCGCGGTTGTCGGCTCGCGCGATGGTGTGGCCAAAACTATCACGATTGACGCGACGACTTATGCCTATACCGAGGACACGACGGGCTATTATCCGCGCATAACAATGACCGAAGGCTCGAATACGACATACGGATATTTTATGGACGGCCTGCTTTACATCGGCGACAAGGCCTATTCGATTGACGACGGCACCGGCGCGATAACATTTGCGCGTCAGGCGACTGCGGCGCGGTATCAGAACTTTGACGCGATGCTGGATGGGTTGAGCAAGACAGCTTTCGCCTCTTCGACCGGCGGAGCCAAGGGCGGCGTCATCGCAAACGCGGCGCTGATTCCGGAAATGAAAGACGCGGCGACACCGACAATCGGCGCAATCGCGAGCCCGGCGAAGCCGGCGGACAAGCAGAGCGCGCTGTTATCCTTGATAAAGCAATATTATGATGTAGGTTCAGGCGAAGAAAGCAAAACTGCTGCGGCCAATTTTTTCGGCGCGATGTCTGGCGGCGCCGCGAATAATCCGTTCGTGATTTTTTCCGCGGGCGAATATAAAACCCCGGCCGCGAACAATTATTGGAACACCCAAGAGGCGACATTCGAGAACGGCGCGCCAATTGCGGTCCCCGGATTGAACCATCACTTTCTGACCGCGGCGGCCGTGCAATACAGCGCCGGAACCGCGAATGTGTCCAGCGCCTCGGGCGCGGTCAAAAGCGGAAAATACCAGTTGTCGAACTATACAATCGGCGACACGACATATCGCGCGCGCGCCTGCGGCACGGCGGGCACGGGGACATCCGCGATAGATCCTTGGTGCTTTTCGTCGCCGGGCGTCACGGGAGAACAGGCGGTCGCGACATTGGCGGGTTCTGTCGGCGCGATTCAGAGCGCGTTCAATTATATGACCAACGATCAGATATTTTTGCTGCTCGCGCTGACCGCCGACGGCAAGTTCCACACGGCCCAGGATTTGACCGGAATGTATGAACTGCCGGGCGATATTGCGGCGCGGCTTCCGGCGCCGACCGCGGATAATTACTATACGGAATGGAAGCGATTGTTTGGCGAGGTCTATGGATACGGCCTGGTGAATCTGACGCGCGCGACGACGCCCAATACTAAATTGATGTTTTACAGCAGCAATAACAGCAGTCGCAACGGATACTGGTCCGAGACACCTTCGGCCGCGCGCAGCGCCACGACTTTCCGTGCATCGACCGCATTCGGCGCGCGGGCGGCCACGCTGAACCTGCCGATGTTCGATATTATAACATCCGCCGACGGAACGCAGTCTATGCCGCGCGCGTTCGACTACTCGGTTGATTTCGGCGGGGCCCAGCACGGGTTAAATCTGACTGATTTGTTGAGCGAAGTTAGTTTAGAGAACAGAGAACAGAGAACAGAGAATATGTTCCAGCTAACAGCATCAGGCGAACTTAAAAAGGGCCGCATTGACTTCGGAAAAATGTCGTTCGATTATCAGCGGACAAACGGCGCGGCGACATTCGGCGGCGGCAATCCCGTCTTCGGCTTGGTCGGCGAGCAGTTCAATTCTCACTATTCGGATGGCGTCTGGGATTTCAATGTTATGACCGGTTCTATGACAGACGCGGGCCTCTTGGAAAGCGACCCTGCAATTTCGGATAACTTCCGCGCGGCCCGTCTCGGCGGCGCCTGGGGATTTGATTCGGGCGTGCGCCTCGGCGCGCTGTCGGTCGGCGCGGGATATATGAACGAGGACGCGACCCTGCTCGGCGCCGAGACCGGCGGCCTGTTCGACCTCGGCAACGGCCGGACCGCATTCGCGCGGGCGGAACTGAAACTCGGCGCATTCAGCGCGAAATATACGGCGGCGCGGACGACGACCACGCCGGGCTGGGGATTTGTCGAAAGCGTCGGCGACCTCTATTCGGACGCATATTCGGTCGGCGCGGATTTTGGAAAGTGGTCGTTCAATATCTCGCGGCCCTTGGCGATAATCAGCGGCGACTTGAAATATATGCACACGGATTATGATATTGTGCAGTCGGCGGGCGGATACGAACTCGATGCGACGGCGGCCCTGCGGTCGCTGGACTTGGCGCCCGCGGCGCGCGAGACCCGGTTTGCGGTCGCCTATCGACCCGATATTTCAGAGCGGACGAAACTGGCGCTCGGCTTTGTCGAGCGGCTGAATCCGAACAACGCCCCCGGCCGCGAAGAGATTCTTATGCTCAAAATCAATCATATCTGGTAGGACGCCGCCGCCCCGCCCTTGACTTCCCGATTTTTTTATGCCAGAATGGGGCGTTCCGAAACGGCTATGGCTTGCCGCCAGGATTATCATAAGGATTAAAAAATGCCAAAGTTAAAAACTAAATCGACGCTGAAAAAGCGGGCGAAAATGACCGCGGGCGGCCTGGTTCAGGTCCGTCGCCAAGGCCACAATCATATGTTGCGCAAGCGCGCGTCGCGCGCGCTCCGGGCGGGCCGCAAAGTCCAATATGTCAACGAGAATATGACGGGTCAGATTAAAAAGCTGGCGCCGTATGGTTTGCGAGACTAAAAAGGATTTATCATGGCACGAGTTAAACGCGGGACGATGACCCACAAAAGACACAAAAAAGTTTTGACCAAGGCCAAGGGCTATCTTGGTCGGCACGGCACGGCCTTCACGCTGGCCAAGGAAAAGGTCGACAAGGCGGGACAATACGCCTATCGCGACCGCAAGGCGAAAAAGCGCACATTCCGTTCGCTCTGGATCGTCCGCATCAACGCGGCCGTCCGCGCGGCGGGCCTGACCTATGCGCGCTTCATCAACGGGCTCCGCAAGGCCGGCATCGAGATGGACCGCAAGGTTCTGGCCGAGATGGCATACGAGAACGACGCCGGATTCCAGAAATTGGTCGAGGAAGCCAAACGATTTACCAAAACGGAAAAATAGTTTTCTGTGGCGGAACGATATGCTTTATGCAACAATAACCGCCGATCGGCGGTTATTTTATTGGGGTGAAAAAATGTTGGAACAAATTAAAAACACAAACGATTTGGAGCAATTGCAAAAATTGTTCAGCGATGCGTTCGGGAAAAACGGAACGATGTCGTCGCGCCTGAAAGAAATGAAAAATCTTTCGGAGGCCGAGCGCGCGGCGCTCAACATCGAAAAAGACGAATTGCAGGCGGCCTTCAAGTCGCGGCAAGCGGAAATCGAAAACGAAAAAATGCTGGCGGCGCTTTCGGAGCAAAAATTGGACGCAAGCGCGGACGCCCCTGATAACGACACCGGCGGCACGCCGGGCAAAATACATCCATTGACCCAGGCTCTATCCGAGATTTCGGCGGCGTTCGAGTCGATGGGATATTCGCGCGCGGACGGACCGGAGATAGAGGACGACTGGCATAATTTCACGGCGCTGAACACTCCGGCCTATCACCCGGCGCGCGAGATGCAGGACACATTTTTTATAGAGGGCACGAAGAATGTTATGCGCACGCAGACCTCGGCGGTCCAGATTCGCGAGATGGAGCGCGCGGGCGCGCCGATTAAAATCTTCGTTCCGGGAATGACATATCGCCGGGATATGGACGCGACGCATTCGCCGCAGTTCCGGCAAATCGAGGGGCTCTGGGTCGACCGCGGCGTGACGCTCCAAAATCTAATCGCGGACATCCGCACATTTTGCAGCCTGTTTTTCGGGCGCGAGATAGAGGTCCGTCTGCGGCCGTCATACTTTCCGTTCACCGAGCCGTCGGTCGAGTTCGATATGAAGTGGGGGGACAACTGGCTTGAAATGGGCGGCGCGGGAATGGTGCATCCGGCGGTTTTGGAAAACTGCAAAATCGACCCGAAGCAGTTTCAGGGCTTTGCGTTCGGGCTGGGCTGGGAGCGGCTCGCGATGGTGAAATACGGCGTCAACCATATCAAAAAGTTTTACGACGGCGATGCAAGATGGTTGGCAAACGAGGGGTTTTAATTATGAAGTTCACTTATGATTGGTTGAAAGATTATTTGGAAACGGATTTGGATGCGGCGGATGTCGCGGACGAACTGACGCGCATCGGATTAGAGATTGAGAGCGTCGAGGCGGTGCCGGTGCCTGTTGTCGCGAAGATAATTTCGGTCGAAGATATTCCTGAAACCCATTTGCATCTTCTGTCTGTTGACGACGGCGGCGGCACGCCGCGCCAAGTGGTCTGCGGCGCGCCGAATGTGCGGCCGGGACTGGTGTCCGTTCTTGCGCGGCCCGGAACAATTATAGAGGGCAATGAAATCAAGGTCGGAAAACTCCGCGGCTATGAATCAAACGGAATGATGTGCTCGGAGCGCGAGCTGGGCCTGTCGGATAATCATACGGGCATCACGGAACTTGACGAAGCGAAATATAAAATCGGCGCCGCCTACGGCTCGACGGGGGATGTGGTTTATGACGGAAAGGTTCTGCCGAATCGGGCGGACTATCTGGCGGTAATGGGCATAGCGCGCGATCTAATCGCCGCAGGATGCGGCACCGCTAAATCCCCTTCGCTGGCGAAGGGGTGGACCGCGCCGCAGGCACGGGACGGGGTAGTGGACCGCAAAGCCATCATAAAATCCGCCCAATGCGACGCGTATAATTTTGCCGAGATTCGCGGAATTAAAATCGCGGCTTCGACGAAAAAAATCGCCGCGCGATTGGCCGCCGTCGGAATCAATCCGAAAAACGCGCCGGTCGATGCGACAAACTTTGTGTGCATTGATTTGGGCCAGCCGCTGCATTGCTTCGACGCGGACCAAGTCAAAGGCGACATCATAATTCGCAACGCGACCGAAGGCGAGGAGTTCACGGATCTCTTCGATGCGAAACATATTCTGACGACGGACGATTTGGTTATTACTGACGCGGATGGGATTCTGGCGCTGGCCGGAATTGTCGGAGGCAAGCGCGGAATGACGACCGACAAGACGACGAATATTATAATAGAGTCGGCGCATTTCGACGCAATCGGAACGCGCAGGACGCGCTCGCGCCTCGGCATTTCCACCGACGCGAGCTATCGGTTCGAGCGCGGCGTGGACCCGCTGATTTCGCCGACGGCGCTGGCCGCGGCGGTTGAAATTATAACCGCGCGTTGCGGCGGCGAGGTTATCGCAGTCCGTGCGGAAACGGATTTCACGCCCGTTGTAATAAAATACAATCCTTCGGGCTTCGCGCGGATTGCGGGCATCGAAGTCGCGCCGGACGAACAGAAAAAAATCTTGGAGCGCCTCGGTTATATCGTCAACGCCGACTGGTCCGTCGTGCAACCATCATGGCGCGTCGACGACGCGCTGCCGGAAAAACTGGTTGCCGATATTATTCGGATTTATGGGTATGATAAATTATCAGAGAACAGAGAACAGAGAACAGAGAACAGAAATCCGACGCCAGACCCATTAAAAATATTTCTGGCGCGGACGCGCGGGTTGACCGAGCATAATTCCTATGGTTTCGGCAATTTGTATTTCGAGCGCGTCGTGTCGGACAAGGCGAATATAAAAATCGCGAATCCCGTCGCGGACACCATCAACACCGCGCGAAACGGGCTGGTTGCGAATATGCT
>JAISGC010000042.1 GCA_031263295.1 Rickettsiales bacterium | reverse complement strand
AAGGGGTTAGGGGTTAGTGAAACTTGTTATTGCGTTTGTTTTTTATTAAAAACTTTATCGCGCGCCACACTAACCCCTAACCCCTTCCCCTAACCCCTAAACAAGGAGTTTTTTACCATGGACAAAGCGATAACCGCGATTGTTGCGCCGATGAAATCCGGCGGCTCGGTCGATTTCGAATCCTTCGGGCGGCTGCTCGACTTTCAGATTAAAAACGGAATCAAAACGCTGGTCGTCAACGGATCGACCGGCGAGGAAAAAATGCTCGGGTCCAGGGACAAGGTCCGGCTGCTCCGTATGGCGCGCAAAAAGGCCGAGATCGTCATCGCGGGCGTCGGCGCGGTCCTGACGCGCGATGCCGTTCTGAACGCGAAAACCGCCCGCATATGCGGCGCGAACTATGCCCTTTTGACGCCGTCGGAATACATCAAGCCGACCGCCGACGGGCTGCTTCGGCATTTCGCCGCGGTCCAGTCCGTTATGCCGACCATAGTCTATGACATCAAGGGGCGCACCGGACGCCAGATTTCGGACGAGGAATTCGTCGAGCTGATGAAGATGCCGAATATCGTCGGCGTCAAGGCCGCGTCTGGCGATATGTGCCAAATCGCGCGCGTCATAAAGATGGCGAACCGGTCCGAAAAGTTTCAGCACAAGCGCATATTCGTCTGGTCCGGCGACGATAATCTGACCACCGCGGTCCGGGATGCGGGCGGCGACGGCGTTATCTCCGTCGTCTCGAATCTCGCGCCCAAAGATGTCCGCATATTGTGCGAATCGGATGACAAAGACGAAGTTGCCGCGGCGGCCGCGCGCATCGCGCCGCTGATAAAGGCGGCGTTCGCCGAGAATAATCCCGCCGGAATAAAGCGGATGCTGTTCGCGGCGGGCCTGATAGCGGACGACCGCGCCAGCGACGAAATCGGCCGTCTGACCATCGCGAACGCCGCCCTTTGCGACGAAGCCGCGAAGCAGTATATGGCCGCCAGGTAGAAAAAGAGGAATAAATTATTCCAGAGACAAAACCAAAACAAAAAATCACAAAGGGATTTTTTGTCATTCCCGCGAAATCGGGAATAGGGTTCTAAACCTTGCATTCAGACACTACTTGCTTTCACGCTTACATTTGTCCGTGAAACAAGTTTGTCGCTATAAGGTTGAAAGCCCTATTCCCGCCTGCGCGGGAATGACAAACGATTGTTTCACAATCGTTTGTTTTAGTTTCATCCATCACAGCGTCGCTTTGATGTTCTCAATCTCATAGCACTCGACGCGATCGCTGATTTCAAGGTCGTTGTATTTGTCGAAGCTCATTCCGAACTCCATACCTTTCGTCGCTTCCTTGATGTCGTTTTTCTCGTGCTTCATAACGCCGATTTTGCCGTCGTAAATCACGACATTGTCGCGCAAGAGACGGACATTCGCATCCCGGCGGATGGTGCCCTCCGTGACGCGGCAACCCGCGACCTTGACGCCCTTGCCGACGACGAACAACGCGATGACATCGGCGTATCCGATAAAGTTTTCCCTGCGTTCGGGCGCAAGTTTGCCCGCGAGGATTTCCTTCAATTCGTCCGTGATGCGATAGACGATCGAGTGATAGCGAATATCGACCGAGAGCTCGCGCGCCAGATCGCGCACATCGCCGTTCGCGCGAACATTGAACGCGACAATGATGCCCTTCGACGCGGCGGCAAGGCGCACATCGCCCTCCGTTATTGCGCCGACGCCCGCGGAGAGGATATTGATTTCCGCCTTCTCCGATTCGATTTTGTTCAGCATATCGGTTATCGCCTCGACCGAGCCCTGCACATCCGCGCGGAGCACAACCGGCAGCGCCATTTTTTTCGTCTCGTTTTTATGTGCGAACAATTCTTCGAGCGAAGATTTCTTCACGACGCTCGCGGCCGCGCGCGCTTTGTCAGTGCGCCATTCGGCGACTTCGCGCGCCTGCTGGTCCGTCTCCAAGCCGCGGAGCTCGTCGCCCGCGAGCGGCACCGATTCAATGCCCAAGAGGACCGCCGGTTCGGCCGGTCCGATTTTTTCAACGCGCACGCCCGCGGACGAAATCAGCCCGCGCACGCGGCCCCAGGTCTCGCCGACGACGAACGCGTCGCCGACCGAAAGCGTTCCCTGCTTCATTAAAATAGTCGCGGTCGGCCCGAGCCCGTGCTCCATCTTCGCCTCGACCACTTGGGCGACCGCGGGCATATCCGGGTCGGCCGTGAGCCCCATCATATCGGCCTGCAATAATATGGCGTCTTCGAGTTTGTCGAGATTGATTCGTTTCGTCGCGCTGATTTCAATCGCCTGAATCTCGCCGCCCATCGATTCAACCTGAATCTCGTGTTGCAGCAAATCCGTCCGCACCTTCTGCGCGTTCGCGTCCGGCAAATCGATTTTATTTATCGCGACGATAAACGGAACTTTCGCCGCCTTGATGTGATTGATTGCTTCGATTGTCTGCGGCTTTACCGAATCGTTCGCGGCGACAACCAGCACCACGATGTCGGCCATCTGCGCGCCGCGCGCCCGCATAGCCGAGAATGTCTCGTGCCCCGGGGTATCGAGGAATGTAATCATACGGCCCGATTTCGTTTTGACTTCGTATGCCGCTATGTGCTGCGTGATGCCGCCCGCCTCGCCGTCTGCGACCTTGGTATCGCGGAAGGCGTCCAGCAATGATGTCTTTCCGTGGTCGACATGGCCGACGACGGTTATCACGGGCGCCCGCGGTTTCAGATTTTTTGGATTCGGCTCGCGGTCCAAAAGTTCCGCGTATGGTTTGTCGACGACGCGGCGGACCTTGGCGCCGAACTCGTTCGCAATCAATTCCGCTGTGTCGGCGTCGATGGTCTGATTTTGCGATGCCATCATTCCCATTTCCATCAGCTTCTTTATGACATTGCCGACTTTTTCGGCCATCGCGAGCGCAAGGTCTTTGACGATAATCGAATCGCCGAGGATAACTTCGCGGTCGACCTTTTGCGCGGGCTTGAACATCGCGCGGGCCTTTTCGCGGAAGCGTCGTATCGAGGCCTCGCTGCGGCGCTTTTCTTCGCGGAGATCCGTGTCGTTCTCGTCCATAATAATATCGCGGACCGAAATCTTTCCCTTGCCGAACGATTTCGCGCGCTTGTTCTTGCCCGCTTTTTCGGCCTCGGTCTCGATGGATTTTCTGGGGGCGTTCGGAATGCCGAACTTTCTCTCGAACGCGGCGGGCGCCTCTTCGGGTTCGCTGGCGGCGGCGTTTCGCGCGTTCAGTTTTTCTTTGACCGCCGCATAGGATTCCTGGTCGGCCGTTATCTGGCGCTCGCGCTCCGCGATTTGGTCGGCCTCGTCCTGCTGCTTTGCGCGGCGCTCGTCCTCTCGCGCTTTTGCCGCGGCCAAAACCGCGCGCAGCTTTTCGTCCTGGGCGGAGCTGCGCGCGTTCGGATTTTTCGGCGCGTCGGTCAGCAGGCTTTGCCCCGGCATCAAAATTGTGCGCTTGCGCTCCACAAAGACCGAGTCGCCTTTTTTCGAGACGACCATATCCTTGTTGACAGACTTTTTCAGAGTAAGAGTTGCCATTGCGTTTCCTTATAGTTCGAGTTTGAGTTCGAGTTTGAGCGGACTCAAACTCCAACTCGAACTCAAACTTCTTCTTCTTCGATTTTAATATCGTAAGCGATTTCGCGCGCCTTCATAATTATCCGGCCCGCCAGATGCTCGCTCATATTGTCGGCGCCCATTATCGCGATAAGTTCGTCCGTGTCGAGGTCCGCCAGATCTTCGATGGAGCGGACCGCATTGCGGCCGAGCGTCAGAATGACATCGCGCTTTATAAACTGGAAGTCGCGCAAGGAATCCTCGATGCGAAGCTCTTTGCAAAGATCGATGTATTCTTTCTCTTTCTTTTCGATGTAAGCCTTCGCGCGGGTCTGCAATTCCGCCGCGAGGTCTCCGTCGAAGCCCTCGATGCCGGACAATTCGGAAATGTCCACGAACGCGATTTCCTCGATTGTGCGGAAGCCCTCGCCGATAAGAATCTTGGCGACCATATCGTCTATGTCGAGGCCAGTCATAAACAATTCGGTCTTTTCTTTCGTTTCTTTGGCGCGGTGCTCCTGCTCCTCCTGCTCGTTCATAACATCGATGTTCCATCCGGTCAGCTGCGACGCCAGGCGGACATTCTGGCCGCGGCGCCCGATGGCCAAGGACTGCTGGTCTTCGTTCACGACGACAATCGCGGTGTGCGTGTCTTCGTCGACCACGATGCGCGCGACCTTGG
>JAISGC010000041.1 GCA_031263295.1 Rickettsiales bacterium | reverse complement strand
AAAGGAGGGGAATACCGCGCTGAATGCCCGTCATAAAAAACAAAATGCTAATAGGTTTCACACACACATCTTCCGCGGTTTTGCCGCGGTTTTTTTGCAGAATCTTCCGCCATTCGGCGGTGGTTATCGACGGCGTCCTGATTCAGATTGCGACGGACGGGGTGCGGTGCTTTCCGGTCGGCCCGCGCGAAATCCGGCGGCTTGAAAATGCGGGATGGGTGTTTATAAAGTGCAATTTGCAAAGCGCAAAGTTCAATTGCAATTTGCACTTTGCAAATTGCACTTTTTTGACCTGCGTCGGATTTGCGAAACGCGCCGCCGGAATCCGCGCGCCATTCATATGGACGCCGGATCAATTATTCAGAAAACTATGCGCTGTGTCTGGCGATGGCCGCGGCTATATCGTCGAGCGGGGCATCGAACGGCAACGCGGGCTCGAATGTGATTCGCGCGAGGCCCGGCGCCATACGGCCTTTCTTCGGCCAGAACAATCCCGTGTTCGCGCCGACCGGAATAATCGGGACGCGCGCGGTTTCGCTGATAAACAATAATCCGCGCTTTAATTTGACGCCCGCGCCGGGCCTCATACGCGTGCCCTCCGGGAAGATTATCAATGCGGCGCCGCGCCGGATTTTTTCCGCCGCTCGTTCGGCCAAGGACTTCATATTGGTCGCGCCGCGCGCGCGGTTGACGCCGATAAAGCCCATCCGCCAGAAGGCCCAGCCGTAAATCGGAATCCACAGCAATTCGCGCTTGACGATAAAAAATGCGCCCGGGATGCTCGTCGCCAGAACCGCGACTTCGAGAATCGACATATGTTTTGAGGCGATGATTGCGCCGCGCGTCGGCGCGCCGACGACCTCGGTCTTGATTCCGGCAATTATGCGCGCGAGCCAAAGAACGCCCGTCGCGTCCCAGATTATAAATCGCCGGGTCAGCCGCGCGGACACGAGCCCGACGAGTAGCAGCGGCGACCACGCCGCAAACCACATCGCCAGACATATCTTGAATAGTATTGTTTTAAGCATAAAGGGATGATAGCAGATTGTTTGCGGAAAAGTAAAGGGCGGGCGTGACGGCTGGTGTTCCCCTCCTTTGGAGGGGTGGCCGCGAAGCGGCCGGGGTGGTGCTTGTAACAGGCAGTGCCGTTCTTCGCCACCACCCCGTCATTTTTCGCTTCGCGAAAAATGCCACCCCTCCAAAGGAGGGGAACACCAGCCGTCGCGCCTACCTCAACCCCTTCTTCCCGCAGCAGTCGGCGGCGGCGGTGCGCCAGTCGCCATAGGTCTTGCCGGGGCTGCGCAAATCGAACCACGGGTGCCAGCCGTTGCAGTCGCCCTTTTGATTGCATTTCGCGAACCGCCGGATATTGCAGCTCTGGTCCGAAACTTTTCCCGCAGGCGTCGTGCACTTTACGATTACATTCTGGTTTTTCGCCTCGCCCTTGCCGAGCTCGCGCTGGGACTGCATTTGGAATGCAGGCGCAGATGCTATAAATAGAGAATAAGAGAATAAGAGAATAAGAGAATGGAACACAACACGCGCGAATGCCCCCATTCTCTTATTCTCTGCAAACGCGAAGCGTTTGCACTCTCTTATTCTCTTATTCTCTATTTTCATTTTTCTCTCCTACTTCTCATTCGCGACCGCCGTCCTTCGATCGGCGGCGTTTGCAATCATCCTGTCGAATATCTCGTCGGCGCCGTCTTGGGTCGCTGAGGCCGAAGGCGTCGCATTGTCGCCCGCGCTGTAATCGGCGGCGCCGTTCAGAACCGCCAGACGCGCTGGCGCAACCGCGCCCGCGGCGCATTCGACATAATATTTATTCGCCGCGAATCCGCCGCGGCCATAACAACTGCCCGCCAGCACTCCTATATATCCGCGATCCTTCAAGTCCTCGCAAGTCGGCTCCGCATCGCCCGCGATAAATCCGGCGGCGACCGGTTCGCCCGGGTCGGCCAATGCGCCGTCGCACCAGACATTTTCCCACTTGCCATGGACGCTGGCGCTAGTGCCGCTGTTGCGGGTTTTCCGTACGCCCCAGCAAGAGGCCGCCGAGTTCTGCGCGTCAACATCAAAATCCGCGGAGACGACCGCGGGATCGGAAATCTGGGCCTTGGTCAAAAAATGTTCCGCGCCCAACTCCGCGATAATGGCGTTGTCGCATACGCGCTTTTTGCCGCGGCAGTTCGCGCCGCCGTCCCAGGCATCGTCTCCATCGGCCAGAAACGAGTTGCCGGTCATTGCGGGCCAGCAGGGGTTGTCAGACGGGCGGCAGATTGTCGGGCGCTCCCACCATTCGACGGCGCCCGCAGCCAGCGGCAGTGCGGCGAAAATAAACGCAAGCAGTTTCATCGTTAAAATTATAGCATAAAATAAATGAAAAATTGAAAGGATTATTCCAGAGCGCGATTCCCATTCGCTCTATAACTTCCCCCTTGACAAACGAACTATTTTGTTTAATAATCCCGCGGAGAAATTAAAAAGAGGTGCAGATAATGTTCGGCAGCAAAAAACGATTTTCAGATATGGGGGCCGTCAAGCGCGACACCAACCAGATTATCGACGAGACGATTGAAAAGCAGCAGGAAATAAAGCGCTCGTGGTCCACGCGCCGCCCGTCGACGCTGGCCGTCGCCGCGCCGAAAAGCGGCAAGGCCGCCGCGCCCTCGACCGAGCCCATCGCGGTTCTGCCGTCCAAGCCGTCCTCCATCTTCAACGACGACGGAAAGGGCGGGATTATGAAATACTGGTTCCCGATTCTCTGCGCCGCGGCGGTTTTGTCCGTCGCGATTTGGACCTTCTGGCCCGCGTCCAAGCCCGCCGATAAACCGGCCGCGAAACCGCAGGTCGAGATAGTCGAGACCTCCGCTCCGGCCGAACTGAAACCGATTGACGAGAAAGCGGACGCCGCGCGCGCCGCCGATGCCCCGACATTCGACATCGTTCGCGTGGAATCCAACGGCAATGTGGTCATCGCCGGTCGCGGCAAAGCCAACGAGAACATCTCGGTCAAAATCAACAAGAAAATTGTCGCGACGATTGCCGCCGACAAAAACGGCGAGTTCGCATACACTCCGAAAAACAAATTGAAGCCCGGAAACTATGTCGTGCAGTTGCTGGCCGGAAACGCCGCATCCGACAAAGTCTTCCTTTATATAGACGCCAAGGCGGACCAGTCTATGTCGCTTTTGATGACCGCGAAATCGAGCAAGGTTCTGCAAAAGCCCGCGAAATTGGCCGACGGCGCGCTGGTCGTCAGCAAAATCGACTACCTCGAAAACGGCCGCATCGTCGTTCAGGGCAAGGGCCTGCCGCGCCTGCGTGCGTCATTGTCGCTCAACGGCAAGACCTTGGGTATGACGCGAGTGTCCGACCACAAGAACTTTGGCCTCGGCGCGGGCGTCGAGCCGCTGAAAGCGGGCGAGAACTATGAAATCGCCGTCAAGCTTCACGACGCGGAGAACAACATCGTGTCCGAAATCACGCACAAGTTCGTGATGCCGGCAATGACCGCGGGCGACGAGACATTCTATGTCGTGCGCCGGGACGACTGCCTGTGGGTCATCGCGAAAAACTTCCTCGGCCGCGGGATTCGCTTCTCGATAATCGCGAACGCGAACAATATCAAGGATCCGAATAAAATATACCCGAACCAGAAGTTCAAGATTCCGGTTAAATAAAAATAGTTGCCTATTTTAGCACAAAACCCGCAAAAGTCTGGATTTTCGCGGGTTTTTAATGCAGAAAATAGCTTATTTTTCACTTTGTGTCTTTTTATACCCTACAACTTCTGCGCCATCAACAGACAATGCAGACATAATATTTTTCATACTTGTTTTATAATTTGCTGCGCCGTCAAAGGCAGGGTCGTGGAAAAATACATTATCATCAATAATGTTTGTGATAATGACACGATGCAGCAATTGCGCTTCGGGTTGGTCGCCATACATCAGCCATCCGTCGCCCATAATTTCAACAACATAATCATTCGCAAACAACGCGCGCAACTCTTCTTCATTCGGTGAATGTTGTAAAAACTCAAAATTTTCATGATTCAGAACCGTCGAATAATTCTCTGTCCCATTCGCCCTCGTCGTCATAAATTCTCGCACCCAGTCAAGTTTTATATTTGGCCAATCCTGGTAATTATTTTTTGATATACAAATTATATCCGCGCCTTTACCCAATATCCAATTCCAGAATTGCGATTGACCAAGCGTTCCGCCTGTGATTTTTAGTATATCGCGCAAAGATTCTCTGAATCCGAGCGCATTGGCAATCATAGTATAATTAGCAGACGCGCAGCTGGCATCATCACATTGGCAAACACGCGGCATATTGATTTTCACTGAAACCTCTTGTATGCTTGCATAATAAAAATAATGTTTGAAGAAAGCAATAAAATTTCACTGCAATACATAACGCCGCATTGGCATATGGGCTGCGACCAGATTTGTAATTTTTGTTATCTGGGCAGAATTAAAAGGCCGAATATTACGCCGCTGGAAGACAGAAAAAAGTGCATAGATATATTTGCCGCGAACAATACCGAGCAAATGTATTTTTCTGGGGGCAATCCAATGATCGACCCGTTGATAGAAGAAACGCTGGATTATACGAAGCGACGCGGCATTTTAACGGAAATAGTAAGCAATTCTTGGGATTATTCGCGCATACGCAACTTGCCGCAGTTCTTGAAAAATATAGACGACAAGGGCGCGACGCTTTATGGAAGCGATGCGACTAGTCATGATTTGCTGAGCGGCGCGCGCAGTTCGTTTGACCGAATTATTGGAAATTTGGAAAAGCTGTCGGACATGGGCGCGGCATTTACTTTATTGTTCAATGTAATGCCGCATAACAAAGACAAGTTATACGAACATCTTAAAAATCTGCGTTCGCGCATTTTATATAATAAAGTATGGTTGCAGCGCATTATGCCGTATGGCGAAGCGGATAAGAATCTGTTTCTGCAACCCGAAGATTTGCCGAAAATTTATGAGCAATTGGCGCGCGCGAAATCGGACTTTAACTTGGCGGAAGTTTATTTTACCATGCCGCCGCCGCCGTGTCAGATGCCAGACTTTGCGCGTGAAATTACGGACGATTATTTACGCGGAACCAGCTTTTTCGCAATAGATTGCAAATGCAGATTATTTGGCGAAAGTTTTGACCTGTCGCGGCCGGAATTGGCGTTGTTCGGCGGGCGGCCGATTTGGGAAGTTGAAAATCTGACCGAAGCGATTGCCGCAGAGCCGCAGACCAAAGAACTTTTTGCGAAAAGATTTATGCCGCGTAAGTGCCGCGAATGCAAAGACTTTAACAATTGCTTCGGCGGATATCCCGTGCGCGATGCGACCGGCAAAATGATTGCCGACCCGCTGCTTACGCTGTCTGTCCCCCGTCCACGGGCAAGATAACTCCGTTTATAAACGCTGCGTCGTCAGACGCTAAAAACGACGCCGCGGGCGCGATTTCATGAGCCAACAGCAATCGCCCGACCGGGCATGATTCTATATTTGCCTGATATTCTTCTTCAAATCCGTATTTCTTCATAGATTCAAAGCCCATTCCGGCGACATCAACAGTGCTTGGCAATACCGAATTGACCGTGATTCCAAATTGTCCGTATTCCTTTGCTATGGTTTTTGTCATTGAATCCAATGCGGATTTGGAAGCGTTGTACGCCAAAGATTCCGCACCATTTTTTATCGCGCAAATGGAAGAAATGTTTATAATGCGCCCCCATTTTTTTGATTTCATATGGGGCAGCATTTTCTTTGATAATTGAAAAGGCAGTATGAAATTGACTTCCATTGTTTTGCGCATATCGTCGTCTGTTATGGTTTCGGCCAAATTGCTGTAAATAAATATTCCCGCATTGTTGACCAGAATGTCAATGTCGTTCGGCGCGGCAGAAATATCATTGTCTTTGATTTGAATCGCGCGGGCGCCGTATCTGGCGGCGATTTCGTCCGCGCGGGCCTTTTCATTATTATAAGAAAACCAAATGTCATAATTCGGATTTTTCGCAAATTCGGCGACAATCGCGCCGCCGATTGCGCCAGTCCCGCCAGTGATTAAAACTTTTTTCATTTGAATTCCTTCTTATTTATCCCGCGCGTTTAATTGTATATTAAACAGACGAAAAATCAAAAGACATATTATGAACATAGGATTTCATAAACATATCAATTTTCATTGTACTTTTTAATTAGCAGTATTTATAATAATAACTATGAATCAAATACTATACCGATATTATAAATACCGCATTTGTTATGTTGCATCCAAGAACGCTGACGGACATTCCGTATAGCGTCGATATATTTAATCAGACTCAAAGAATATTTCCGAACAATGTTGATGTAACCGGCTATAAAGTAGATGATAAAAACGCCATAGGGTATGAGGCTAGGTATAAACTTATTGATAAAATGTTGGCAAAAACGAGAATAACCCAAGTTTTGGAATTGGCATCCGGCTTTTCCCAACGCGGATTGATATTTACAGAAAATGAAAATGTACAATATGTTGAAATGGATTTGCCGAAAATGGCAGAAATGAAACGACAAGTTTTGAATGGAATCGGAAAAATGCCTGAAAATCTACATATTATCGGCGGTAATGCCTTACGCAGTGAAGACTTTGAAAAAGCGGCAGACCCTTTTGATATAAGCAAACCTGTTGCGGTTGTCCACGAAGGCTTATTGCGTTATTTAAGTTTTGATGAGAAAAAGCAGGTTGCGCGCAATGTTTACAAATTATTGGAAAAATTCGGCGGTGTTTGGATAACCTGCGATATAACTATGAGTAAATATCTTGAAAGCCAATCAAAAAATATTCCCAGGCACGATGCAAACCTATCAAAAATATCCGGAAAGGAATTCGAGGCGAATGCATTTTCAGATACGGAACACGCCAAGCAGTTTTTTGGAGATTTGGGATTTGAAGTAGAATTGCACCCATTTTCAGAAATTCAAGATAAATTGACTTCGCCGGAAAAAATCGGACTCTCAAAACAAGAAACTAGTAATTTAATCCAACATGCTGTGGTAGGCGTGTTTAGATGCAAATGATGATTTCCCCGACATATTGTGGACATAGAAATCGCGCTCATAAAATAAATCGCCCGCAAGCCCAATAGGTTTGCGGGTTTTGATTTTAGGCGCGAACTATTTTTTAGGGACTATGGACTAGGGATCAGGGGCCGGGCCGCAGTTATCCCAAAATGCCCTTCGCCTCGGTAAGCAAATCAATCGCCGTCTGTATTGATGCGCCGTCAATCGGCGCGGGGGCATCAACCGGCGCATCGATGGGCGCGTCCGCCTGGCCGCCGCACGCCGAGAACTCGCCGTTCAGAATCATTTTTTTAACCCCGTCAATCGTGCGGCCGTCGGCGTAGAGATATTTTTTCAGCGCGAAAATCGCCTCCACTACCGTGGGCCGATAAAAGCGCCGCCCGCCCGCACCGGTGGTCGGCGTGATGATTGCCGGAAACTCCTTTTCCCAATAGCGCAAGGTATGCGCCGGAACATCCAGCTTTTTGCTCAACTCCGAAATCGGCATAAAGTATTCGGTCATATCATCACCATTTTATCATTTTTTGGAGCCGAATCGGCTAATAAATCTGCACTTTCTACAAAGTCAAGTTGGTATTGACAATATCTTAACTCTTTGATATAATCTCAATAGTTCATCTGCCTGCTTTGGCAGAAGGAATAATCGAGTCCCGTCCCAGTGGCGGGACTTTGCATTACGCTCTTGGATCAGAACTACTATTCATATCTCGCTCTATTTTTGCAATTTTCCATTCGTCCGAATTGTGCAAGTACGCTGTTTTAAGCAGAAAATATCTATCTCGTTTTTCCAACACAATCAAGTAATTCTCATTTTTTATCCATAAAACCACATTGCGACGCTCAACCCCGTTCTTTTTTCTGGTATTTTCCCAACATCTCACAAAGCTTTTATCGACGGCATTTGCAATTATGAACGGTATCCAATGCAATCTCTCACAACGACGAATGTCCGGCGTCCTATCATCTTCGCAATATGCAATTCCATATTTGCTATCTTCTGAAATCAAATGGCGGAAAGTATAATCCCTGCCGAGTTTATCTTGAGGCGCGTGCCGAAGTCTGACAGGAACGCCTAAAAAACGCATCCTTCCATTTTTAAGCATGCCTATATATACTTCATCATACAGGCGGCTCTCTTCATCCGCATAATCATTGAGATTTATGGGTCTAATATCCGGCAAAGGTGGCATTATTGTGCCTCCCAGACGAATACATTGAATTTTTGAGAATAACCAGAACTTGTTTTACTAAAAATACTCTCGCCGAAATGCTCTTTCAACATATTGCATACCTTCATTTTTGTTTGATTCGGCTTGAAGCCGGGATTGCTCTCGAGCAACTTGCCGACTCTCTTTTCATATCGCGTGGCCCCCATCAGAATATCCGACAATTGCAGCAATTGAGATTCATTCGACCTTATGCTCTGAATCCTTTTAACTCTGTCGTCTTTAAGCTTGTTCCCAAGTACTTCCATAAGCTTTTTATTTCTTTTGCCGCAATCCGACCCTTTTATATCGGTGTATATATTATAAACAAATCCATTATTGCGCAGAATGTATATCAGCAGTGTATAATACATTTTGTAATACCAATCGTCATGGCTTTGATTAAACATCCGATGATTCAGAGATGTTTTATCGGCAACTAACGATCTAAATCTTACATATCCGGTATCGCAAAATAATTTTATAAGGCTTATATAAAAATCCTCGCGAGATTTCGATATTTTGACCCATTTCAACTCCCAATGTTTTGGTATTCCGAAATTTTCTTTCAACGCCTTGATTTTATGCGAAAACTCCTGTACAAAGTTTTCTGGGCAGGAAAGACTACCCAGCACCATATCATTATGCATATCGTGAAGCAGATAACACGATTCATCACAATAAATATTTATTTCGTTATTCATCGTAATTTTCTTTATTTTTCTACAAACACAAACCGCGGCACGCCGCCCTTGTCATCGGACCACATAGATGCCGGGCGGACCCAGACCTGGCCCGCCAGAAAGTCGCCCGCGTAAAGCGCCTTGTAGACAACCAAGTCTTCCAACGACTCGCTCGATTTGGCCAGCGCAACGACTTCATAAAGATGCTCCGGATTCTTGAAATGCCGGTAAATCCCACCAACTTTAATCATTGCTTTATCCTTATTCCAGTTCCGCCTCTGCATTGTCGTCGGCACTGCCCAAGGGTTCACCGGCGGCGGCATCGCCGTCTTCGCGTTCGACTGCGACGGCGCTGATGACTTTTTCGTTGTCGGCGGTCTTGAACAGCGTCACGCCCGCGGTAGCTCGGCCCGCTATGCGGATGTTGTCGGCAGGCGTGCGGATGATTTTCCCGCCGTCGGTGACGAGCATAATATCGGTGTCGTTTGCGACCGGGAAGGATGCCGCGACCGCAGTATTCTTGCCGCCGAGTTTTATGGCCGCGAATCCGCCGCCGCCGCGATGGGTCGCGCGGAACTCGTATGCGCTTGTGCGTTTGCCGAAGCCGTTCTCCGAGATGGTCAGAATGAATTGCTCGACCGCCTTCATTTCCGCGTATTTTTCCGGCGTTATCGCGACCGACTCGACCGCTTCGTCGTCGGTCGCGCCCGCGTCTTCTTCAACGCCGGTTGCGGCGCGGCGTTCAGCCCGCGCTTGCTTGATGTATGCGGCGCGCACGGCGGGATCATTTTCGCCCGCGGCGAACATAGCCATATCGATAATCTTGTCGTCTTTGCCGAGTTTGATTGCGCGGACGCCTGTCGAGTTCCGCGACGCGAAGACGCGAATCTCCGACACTGCAAATCTGATGCAGCGCCCGCGATAGGTGGACAGCAAGACATCATCCGTTTCCCGGCACGGCAGCACGGCGATAAGTGATTCCCCGTCGTCGAGCTTCATTGCGATTTTTCCGTTCGCGCGGATATTCTCGAAGTCGCCAAAGCTGTTCCGCCGCATCGTTCCCATCGATGTCGCAAACATCAGCGCGAGGTTCTCGGTATCCTCGGGCACCGGCATAATCGCGGTTATTTTCTCGCCGTACGAAAGCGGCAACAGGTTGACCAAGGGCCGCCCCTTCGCGGCCGCGCCGCCTTCGGGCAATTTGTAAGTCTTCAAGCGATAGCACATTCCCTTTGACGAAAAGAACATCAGCGGCGTGTGCGTGTTCGCGATAAAGACCTCCGTAACAAAGTCCTCGTCCTTGGTGGTCATGGCATTGCGCCCCTTGCCGCCGCGTTTTTGCGCGCGATAAGTATCCAGCGCAACGCGTTTGATATATCCGCCGTTGGAAATAGTGACGACCATATCTTCCTTGGCAATCAGGTCCTCCATATCCATATCGCCGTCGAACTCGGTTATCTGGGTGCGCCGATCCTGGCCGAAGTTGTCGATAATCAGCTGGGTCTCGTCGCGGATGATTTGCGTGATTTTCTCCGCGCTGCCGAGTATTTCAAGCAGGCGTTTTATCTCGGCGCCAAGGTCCACCAAATCGTTGTGAATCTTCTCGCGCTCTAAGCCGGTCAGCTTATGAAGTTGTAATTCAAGAATCGCCTTGGCCTGCTCTTCGGACATATAAAATTGCCCGGTCGATTCTTCATAGCGGCAATTCGGATCCTCGATAAGCTTGATATAATTTTCAATGTCTTTGGCGTTCCAACCGCGGTTGACCAGGCGTTCACGCGCGACCTCGGGATTCTCGGAAGATTTTATCAGCTCGATTACTTCGTCGAGGTTTCCGACCGCGGTCGTGAGCCCAAGCAATGTATGCGCGCGGTTTCGCGCCTTGTTCAACTCGAATATAGTCCGGCGCCGCACGACATCGCGGCGGAATCTGATAAAGGATTCCAGGACCTGCCGAACCGAGAACTGCATCGGCCGCCCGTTTTCAAGCGCCATCATATTGACCGGGAACGACGACTGCAATTCGGTGTATTGGAACAGCTGGTTCAGGACGACATCGCCGATGGCATCCCTCTTTAATTCTATAACAACGCGGATGCCCTCGCGCGAAGATTCGTCGCGCAATTCCGAAATGCCCTCGACGCGTTTTTCTTTGGCGAGCTCTGCGATTTTCGCAACCAAGACCGCCTTGTTCACGGCGAATGGAATCTCGTCGACTATGATTGCGGTGTGGTCGGAAAAGTCCTCGAAGTGCGTTTTCGCGCGCACCAGCACGGACCCGCGCCCGGTGGTATGCGCCTTATACGCGGCTGTGCGCCCCATCATAATTCCGCCGGTCGGAAAGTCC
>JAISGC010000103.1 GCA_031263295.1 Rickettsiales bacterium | reverse complement strand
CGCGCTGTGCCAAATCCTAAACAAAAAATCTTGAAAAGATTTTTTGTCATTCCCGCTTTCAGCACCGCTGCCCGGCGCGAGTTGTAAGAAAAATCCCCGCCAAAGCGGGGAAGCCGGGTTTTGCGAAGGCGCTCACAATGCGCCGATGCCGACCAGCGCGCCGCGAAGCAGCCGGTCCGCGCGGGTCGTGTAATTCGGCCCCAACGATTTCAGCGCGCGCGAAACATCCGGCGACAGGGGTATGCGCACAGAGACTTTTTTGCTTGTTGAAACATCGCCAAGCTTGCGAACGGCTTCGCGCATTTTTTCAACCATATCATCCGTCAACCAAACTTTGCCCATAATTAAAACATACCTCTTAAAATCGCATTTATTTGCTTGAAATACATCGGGTCAAGGCGGCTGTCTGGCGCAGTCACCAATCTTTTATTTTTTATTTTGCTTCCGGAGAAAACATTCTCGAGCCTATCGAGATTGACAACCTGAACCATATCGCACAAAGCCCAGCACCCTTTTTTCGCCAACAACCCAGGCAACACTCCCGATGGAATATGCACAGTATAGTTGGCTTCCTTTGTCGGGACTTGCGTTGTAAATGGAATTACCATTGCCAGTTTGCACCGTTTGTGCGCGTGAACCACAACGACAGGTCGCACCTTGCCTATTTCCGGACGAAGATTGGATATTATCTTTTTACCGCTTGCCGCGATGCATTTTTCAGAATCCCAGCAAATCTCAAAATCGCACATAAAAACCTGCGATTTCTTTACATAGGTAAAAGTTGATTTTGTATGCGCCATGCCACTATTTAGCCCCGGATAACTCCGGGGCCGAAACCCTATTCAGGGACTTCCTGTATTATATAGTCAAACCATTGCTCTTGTCAAGGGTTTGCTATTCAAGCCGTATCACAGATCGCCATAGCAAAGCGAAGGCGGGCGAGCGAACACCAGCGCGCGATTTGTAAGAAAAATCCCCCTTGCGGGGGATGGGCGGGGGCCTAGTTCAGTCTTATCAAATCGCCGTAGGAGCCGACGACTTCGCCGCCGATTATGCATTGGATTTTGGAACCGACGGACTCGAACCAGGCGCGCATTTTCGCATCGCCATTTTTCTGCTGTTGGACACGGAATGCGCTGTCGACCACGGCCTGCGTCCCGATTCCAAGCACCGCTCCGCCGATAAGTGCTCCGCCCGCCGCGCCGAGGGCCGTCCTACCCGCCGTGCCGTCCTCATAGTCGGAACATTTCTCATCCCGTTTGTCTTGACCGATAAGTTTTCCGACCGCCGCTAATGCTTCATTCAGCTCCTTCACCACTGCATCTTTGCTTGATGTCGGAACATCCGCCGCTCCGATAAGTATGTCTTTCAGGCCTGGATTGCCAAGGACATCTTTCGCCACTGCGATTCTATTTACCCCTGTAAAAATCATTCTATCCAATGCATTTCCGATTTTTTTCGCTATATTTTTGTCTGAATCGGGCCTAACGACATTCCAAGTGTTTTTAATCGCACCACCTAATCCGGTGAAATATGTTTTTCTTGCATCTTTTTTTGCATCATCGGTGTCGGCATTTGCAGGAGCCGATGCTATATCAGCTGAGTCATATTGCACGGCTTTTGCTGCGGTTATGATTTTGTCGGCATATTCGGATGCTTTATCCGCATATTTTTTCGCATCGTCATTGGCAGCAGTGCCTTCATCCAACAAAATACTTTTCTCGGCGCCTTTGACGCCAGATATTCCGGAAAATTTGCACAAATTAGAACCGCCGCGTGAAATATAATCTTTACTTTCGACTGCACGCAAACAAGCCGTCAGCTCTTCCTGTTTCGCAATCAGATTTTCCTGCTGGCAAGCCGGATTTTCTTTTAACGACTTCTCATCCGCTTTTTTCGCCAGATTGTTGGCAAGGATTCCTCCGCCTATGCCTCCGCCGATGGCGCCGATGGCTCCGCCGATCCAACCCGCATTTTTGGAAATCCAATCGCGCGAAGCCTCACCTTTTTCAAGCTCCACCGTCGCGACGCGCTGGCCCAGAACATCAATATCGGATTCTTTCAGCCAGCTTCCGCACATTATCGCGTCGCCCAGCGAGAAATACGCGTTCGGCTTGGACTTCAATGTGCAAGTCCCTTTTTCGTCGCCATTCTTGCAATCCGCCGGCACCAAGCTGCTTGCGCCCGTGAATATCCCGCCGAAATTTTCCCAGAATGCGCTGCTTCCGACGGCAGAACCTTCATTTCCATTCGACCCGCGCACTTCCTTGACATCCAAGGTATCGCCCTCCAAGAATCGCTTTATATCGCGGTCGGTGGAAGTCAGGCGCACCTCGACCTGGCAGAACGCGCCCCAAAGTTTCGCGGTTCCAACCTTAGCCGCTCTGTCGCCCAATCCCATAATCGGATAGGTGTCGGCGAAAGTCATATTGGTGTTGCCAGCCGAAAGATTCGTCGCAAGACTATTGTCCGCGCCGGTTGTCGACGGCTTTTCCGCCCACAGATAGGTGTTGTTGAACGACGATTGCCCGCGATGCTGCTCGCAGCGATTCTTGACCGCGTTTTGTTCCTTGGTCAATTGCGCGCGCGCCGCGGCGGACACATCCGCAATCAGATTCGTGAACAGATTCAGCGCGTTTTCGGAAACGGACAGAGCGTTTCGTATCGTCTGGTCATTGTTCTGGGCCGTCGACCGAAGAGAGGAATATTTGGAATCCTCGTCTGCTTTGGCGGTATCGTATGCGGCCGTTTTGGCCGTGCAGTCCGCGCTCGCCGCATCGGCGGAGCAGGCGGCGGCCATCGCCGACTCTTTTTCATACGATGAGTTTCTGGCGGTGAAATAGAGGTCGGCGGCCGCCTGGGTCGAGGCATTCGGCGCGCTGGTGTTTATGGCGTCGCCGGACGCGCCGGCGCCGGCCCACATAGCGCGCGTGGAAAAGCCGGAGCCCCAGGAATCGGATTTTCCGTTTTTCAATGTCTCGGCCAGCTCGATGTCAAAATAAGCCTCGCAAGTTTCGGATCTTTTGACCGGAATCATGCACAACGACCGGGCCATATCCGCATCGAATCCGCCCGCGGCGTTTGCCGTCGCGGTCGACAGGGATTTCCACGGGTCGTTGATATAGCACGAGCGATAGCCCGCGCCGCATTCGCGCTTGACGCAGCTTTCGGCTTCATTCTGGCATTGGCGCCGCAACGCCTTTACCGTCGTTTCGTTGAACATCGCAGCCAACTCTGTGTTGAGCTTTCCGACGAGTCCGAACTTACCTGTGTCAGAGAATGCCGAGCCCGAGCCAGTTCCCCAAACCTCTGTCCACATTTTGAC